>DASTYH010000065.1:0-5345 GCA_035765075.1 Gemmatimonadales bacterium | reverse complement strand
TCCAGAGTGACCGCCCGATGTACCAGTGCCAGGCGCGCAACACGACGCCAACGACAAGCACGGCCGCAAGAGTAAGCTGCAGTACGCGAGGATCTGTGGGATACGCGGGAGAGCCTGCCCTCGGATCGTGCGCAGCCACCGCAGCCTCACGCCGCCGGCGGAAGCGGTGTGGTCAAGCCCTCCACGGAAGAAGGCACGGCCCGCTCTCCGCTTACCGAATGGCGGGATCCCACCATTCCGGACTCGTGATACTCGGCATCCTCGTTTACTCGCCACACATCAAACCGCGATTTGCCCGCGATGATGTTCTCGATCGTCAGCATCGCGGTCATCATCGCATGGTCCTGGTTGTTGTACTTGTGCATCCCGTTCCGGCCCACGAGGTGAAGGCCGGGATACGCCGCCTTGAGCGCCGCGCGCACGATGCCGACGTTGGCGGCGTAGCCGGCGTCGTAGACGGGATACGCCTTCTGCTGCCGGACGACGCAGCCGTCCACCACATCCGCCTCGCTCGCGAGCCCGAGTGCCGCGAGCTCGCGCCGTGCGAGCGCCACCAGCTCGGCGTCGCTCCGCGCCCAGAGCCCGTCTCCCTCGTTGCAGAAGTATTCCATCCCGTAGCAGGCGAGCGCCGGGTCCGGCACCATCTCCGGCGACCACGACTTGTAGTTCTGGATCCGCCCCACGCTCACCGAGGCGTCGTGAATGTAGATCCAGTTGTCGTCGAAGACGCCGCGGTCCCGCACCATGAGCGCCACGGTGAGGAAGTCGCGGTAGCGGAGCGCTGTCGCCGCCTGCCGCACCTCCGGCCCCGCCGCCGGCTCGAGGCCGAGCACCACGTCCCGCATCGGCGCCGAGGAGATGACGTTCATCCCCTCGTACGACTCGACCGTCCCTCCGGGACCGGCGCATGTCACCGTCCAGACGCCCGTGCCGGGATCGAGCCGGAGTCCCGTCACCCGCCGCCCCATGAGGATCGTTCCGCCCAGGTCGCGAATCCGCTTCCCCGCCGCCTCCCACATCATCCCCGGCCCGAGCCGCGGATAGCGGAAGGTGTCGATCAGCGTCTTCACCACCCCCTGCCGCCCCCGTTTCCTGGGAAGGAGGCCGTGGAGGATCGCCTTCGTGAAGGAGAGCCCCTTGATCCGCTGCGCCGCCCAGTCCGCCGAGATCTCCCGGCAGCTCATCCCCCAGACCTTCTCCGTGTAGGTGCGGAAGAAGATGCCGAAGAGTCGGGCGCCGAACTGGTTGGTGACCCACTCCTCGAAGCTCCGCGGGTTCCGGATCGGCCGGATTCTGGCATGGAGGTAGGAAAGCCCGCACCGCGCCGACTCGATCGGCCCGAGCTTCCGGAGCGCCTCGAAGGGGCGGAGGGGATACGAGAAGAACTTCCCGTTGTAGAAGATGCGCGAGCGCCTCGGCCGCTCGAGCATGTCGTCGGGGAGGAGCTCGTCCCAGAGCCGCTCCACCTCCTCGGATTTGGAGAAGAAGCGGTGGCCTCCGATGTCGAAACGGAAGCCCCGGTAGCTCTCGGTCCGGGAGATCCCGCCCAGATATGTCGGGTCCTGCTCGAGCACGAGGACCGGGAGTCCCCGCTTGGCCAGGAGGTACGCCGCCGTGAGGCCGGCAGGCCCCCCGCCGATCACCACCGTTGGCCGGGTGGACAACGTGGTTCCGGTCACCGGCCGCTCGCTCCGGCGCCACCCGCGCCCTCGGAATGCGCAAAGAGCCAGCCGGCAAACGCCTCCGGGCCCGAGCCGAATTGCACGGCGCCAACTTGCCTCACTGGTGGCCCATACAGCCAGCGCAGATAACGTTCAAAACGATTGACTCTCGCCCGATCAGCTTGACCGATTCCACCGAATGATTCCGCGGGCAGCGCATCCGGCGCCGGTTGATCGCTCCTGATCCAGCGAATGTCGCCGACCAGCCAGACGCGACGCCCCGCGGACCAGGCGGAATGAATCGAATCGAGCGCCATCCGGAATGCTGCCTCGCTCGAGACGCGCTCCACGTCGCGCCCGAAGGGATAACGCACCAGGCGACCGGCATACGGGTAGTTGAACTGGGAATTGGATCCGTGAAAGTACCGGTTGAACGACGTGCCGGCCACGCCCGGCGAGACGAAGACGAGATCCGAAGGGGAGGCTTCCGCCATGATTCCCCTGGCCACCGCATCCATCGTGGTCTTCGAGTAGCCCACGGCGAGGAGCGCGCTCAAAGCGAGCAGCGCGACTCCCGACTCGAACCAGATCGCCGCCTTCCAGCGCGCCCCCGACCGGTGGAGCGCAGTGACGACTGCGCCGAAGAGGATCGGCCCGAGGGGCGCCGCCCCGAGCAGGACGTGGGGCGTGAGGAACTGCGACCGGTACGTCGCCGCGGTGGCGAGGAGCAGGAAGAGGGGAAACGGCGCAATGAGGAGGAGCCGCGGGTCGAGCACGAGCTCGCGCGCCCAGCGGCGCCGGCCGAGCGCGCCAATGGCGAGTGCAGCGGCGAGGACGAGAGGAAGCACCAGCTCGAACGGGAATCCCAGTGCGATCCCGAGCAGAAGCCGCGGCGGCCCGTCAAGCTGGAGCGGACGGAGGGCGGGATACGACGTCGTCGCCGCCTGATGCGGGAGGAGGAGGAGGAGCGGCAGCGCGAGCGCGACGATCGCGCCACATCCCGCGAGCAGCGCCCGGGTCCCGCCGCCCGCCGGCCTGACGCCGCGGGCAAGGAGCCAGAGCGCCGCGATCCCCTGGGCGGCAACCACGAGCACGGTCAGGTAATGGGTATACAGTGCCGCCACCGTCGTCAGGCCCCATACCGCGAGCCAGCGCCGCTCGCCCCGCTGCCAGAAGCGCCAGAGCGCCGCCTGCGCTACCAGGAGGAGGAGCGCGAGCAGGGCATACGGCCGGAGCTGCACTGAATAAAGCGCCAGCGGAACGGAGAGACCGACGCCGAGCGCAGCGATGACCCCTGCCACCCGGGAGAAGGCGGCGCTCGCGATCAGGTAGGCGGCGATGATCGCCCCCACCGACGCCGCGAGCGAGAGCGCGCCCATCGGGCCTTCGACGTCGCCAAAGAGCCGTCCGGCAACGTGGCCGAGGTAATAGTAGAGCGGCGGGTGCGACTCGTTGTGATAGAGAAACGAGGTGATGGCCGCGAAACCCGGCAGGTTCGCCACCGCCACGTACTGCGCCTCGTCCCGCCAGAGCGCGATCCGCCCCGGCGACATCCAGCGCAGGAATCCCCCGGCCAGGAGGATCAGCGCGAGGGGCCAGTGCGCCCGGAGCGCCGAGGGCCACCCCCGCTCCGCCAGGCGCGCACCGAGCGGGACCGGAAGCGCGGGATCAGCCAAGGACGGACTGCCCGGCCGGCTGCGAGGCGGGAGCGGAGACGCGCGTCGGCTGCCACAGGTTGAAGCGCACGATGTGCCAGAGCGCCGCCACCCCGTCCCGCCACCCGATCTTCTTCCCCTCCGCGTACGTCCGCCCCGCGTAGGAGATCGGCACCTCCCAGATCCGCGCCCCCGCCCGTGCGAGCCGCGCCGTGACCTCCGGCTCGAAGCCGAAGCGGTCGCTCGTGAGCGGGAGCGATTTCATGAGCGGCGCCCGCACCATCTTGTAGCACGTCTCCATGTCCGTGAGGTTGAGGTCGGTGAACATGTTGGAGACGAGCGTCAGGAAGCGGTTCCCCACCGAGTGCCAGAAGTAGAGGACGCGGTGCGGACCGCCGAGAAAGCGGGAGCCGAAGACGGCGTCGGCCTTGCCGCGGAGGATCGGCTCGAGGAGCACGGGATACTCGGCGGGATCGTACTCGAGGTCGGCGTCCTGCACCACGATCACGTCGCCCGTGGTGAGCGCGATCCCGGTCCGGAGCGCCGCCCCCTTCCCCCGGTTCACCGGATGGTGCTCCACCCGGTCGAGCTTCCCCGCCAGGAGCAGCCGGTCGAGCACCGCCCCCGTCCCGTCGCGCGACGCGTCGTTCACCGCCACGATCTCGATGTCGAGCGGCACCGAGCGGACCCGGCCCACGAGCTCGGCGATGGTCCGCTCCTCGTTGTAGGCGGCGATCACCACCGAGAGGCGGATCGACTGGGAGAGGGGCTCGCTCATGACGGCTCCGGTTGGGGTGCGGCGATGGGGCCGCGCTCGCCGGCGCGGCGGTACAGCGCGATCAGGACCACGATGAAGAGCACGCCCGCCGCAAGGCCCGCTGGATCGAGCACGACCTCATCGGGCGCATCCACCGCGGCGCTTCCCGGCGCCCGCGGGGGAATCCGGATCGGCTCCCCTTCCCGGCCATAGACGACGTACTGGCCCACCACGCCCGCGCTGTCGTAGCGCGCGAACGCCGCGGCGAACGCCGGGTCCCCGGTGAGGAAGCCGAGAAGGTCGAGCCGGCGCATCCCCCAGCGCGGCTCGTCGGGCCCGGTCGCCAGCACCAGCACGAGCGCGGGGTCGGTGCGCGCCAGGTCCTCCGCCACCGTGCGGCGGAGCCGCTCCTCGATCGGCGTGGCCTCATCGTGCGGGCGGAACTCGAGCGGCGCCGGGTCCCGGATGGCGCTGTCGTACGCCGCCACCAGCGGCCAGAGGTTCGAGTAGCGCTCGGGCCACTCGGTGCCCGCGTACGTGGTGAGCGGAAAGCCCGAGGCCATGTTCGGCGAGAGCACCATGACGGGCTCCCCCGCCGCGTGCTCCCGCACGAAGGGAATCAGCTGGCCCACGCTCGGGTCGGCATCGTAGCGGGAATCGAGCGGGTCGGCCGCCTGCGCCAGCGCGCCGGCCACCGCCGCCGCCGCCACGGTGATCGCCGCCGCCCCCGCGATGGCCGCGAAGAGCCGCTCGGTCCACCGCGCGCGCGACGCCGCGAGCGACGCCGCGGCCGCCGCCGCCACCAGCGTGAGGAGCAGCCAGGCGAGCGCCCGTGCCGGGTAGAAGTGGTAGCCCCACCCCTTCTGCTGCAGCACCGCCGCCAGGTAGCACGCCGCCACCGACGCCGCGAGCACGAGCGCCAGGTCGCCGGGCGCCGAGCCGCCGAGCGCCGGGCGCCGAGCGCCGAGTCGCTTCCACAGCGCCGCCGCCACCACGAGCGCGCCGAGCGCAAGGGCGGCGCCGTCGCCCAGGAGCGCCGTCACGAGGAGCGGGTTCCGGATGAAGGTGTGGTACGCCGGCCCGAGCTCCCGCACCAGCGCGAAATACTCCGGCGCGAAGAGCGCCACCGCCGCGAGGTACGCCGCGCCAAGGACCGGCACGATCACACCCTCCGGCGTGACCCGCCGCGTCCGCCAGAGGACGAGCCCCTCCCGCACCACCCAGAGGAGGACGAACTGCGGCTTGATGGCGATGCCGATCGCCGCCGCCGCG
>DASTYH010000064.1:0-11161 GCA_035765075.1 Gemmatimonadales bacterium | reverse complement strand
CCCGAGATTCACCTGCAGCACCCCTGGATCATGGAGTTTCACCCCGGAACGTCGGCCACCGGTCACAGCGCGAGGGCCCCTTCCGTGCCATCGTAAACCACGGCAGGAGAATCCCTTCCGCCACTGGCGGGCCCCCGCACCAGGAGGGTCGCATGGCAGTGATCGTCCGTATCGCCCTGATGAGCGCAGTGGTTTCGGGTCTCGCATGCGCAGGCTCGACGAGTCGAGGAGCGGATGGGGAGCGGAGCGCAGAGGCCACGCCGCGGAAGGTGGCGGTCAGCGTGACCTATCGGGAGCGCATCATGGTCCCCTCCGGATCGGAGCTCGACGTGCGCGTCGTCGATGCCACGAAGTCCGATTCGGCCGCCACGACCGTCGCCCAGAGCAAGTCGAAGATCACGGGTGGCCCCCCCTATCAGGTATCGCTCACGGTTCCCCCCGAGCTTTTCATCGACAGCAGCCGGTATGAGGCACGCGCCTCGATCATGCGGCCGGACAGCACCGTGATGTTCGAGACGGCGAGCGGGGTGCCGGTGCTCACCATGGGAGCGGGGGACAGTGTGGAGGTGATCGTGAGCATGGGCGAGCGTTGAAGGGGGAGCCGGGAAGGTTACGCAACCGGGGACCGTGCCGTATGCTCTCCTGCCCCGGGCGCGAACGCGTTGCGGGTTTCCCTTCGCCAGGAGGCATCATGCTGCGTACGGCCTCGGCTCACCTGGCCGGTGCGATCGTCGCATTCGGTCTGGCCGCATGCACGGCCGACACGCCTGACACCGACACCGCCGTGGTGGACAGCGCGGCGGCGATTCGCGCCGAAGTCGAGGCGGCGGGCGAACGGGTGGTGGCTGCGTGGAACGGCGAGGATCCCGCCGCGGTCGCCACCCTGTACGCGACCGACGCCGTCGTGACGACGAGCGACAGTACCTACAGCGGACGGGAGGACATTCGGCTCCGGTGGATCACGCCGGGGCTGCCGGTGCTCAGCGACCTCACCACCACGAATCGCGAATTCATGGTGGACGGCGACATGGTGACCGGCACCGGCAACTTCACCTACATGCTCACGCCTCCCGACTCGCAGCCGGTGCAGGTGAGCGGCACCTACCGGAACACCTGGAAACGCGAAGGGGGCGCCTGGGTGATCGCAACCTCGGACACGAGGCTGGCGGCGCCGGAGGCGGCGGAACAGTAGGCAGCAGGCGCGAAAGGGTAGAAGGCAGACAGACGACAGGCGGCAGGCGGGGACGCTCGACGCTCGAGGTAAAGTGGTCGTCGCTGGTCCTGCCTGCCGTCTGCCGTCTGTTGTCCTGCCACTCCCCCCGCACCCACCCCCCCACCACCCAACCACCCACTACCTGGCCACCCCAAGACCCCACCCCGCACCCGGATACTGCCCACTGCCTACTGCCCTGCCCACTGCCTACTGCCTACTGCCTACTGCCCCTACCGCCCGTCTCCACCCTCACACTCCCGCCCCGACCGCCTCTTTCCCGAAGGTCTCCCGCACGCCATGCGTCGGCTCCCGGTGTGCCAGAAGCGGGACGTCGGTGGCGGTCACCAGCCGGTCGATCACGCTTCCGAGGAGGAGCCGGCCGGCCGCGCTCCGGTGGTGCGAGGCGATGGATACGAGATCGATCCGCTGCGCCTCGATGCAATGCAGAAGTCCTTCGGCAGGGGAGCGATGCACCATCGTCACCGCATGCGCGGCCACGCCCCGGTCCTCGATCGACGCCGTCAGGCTGGCGAGATACTCGTCGAGCGCCGCGTTCTTCGCCGCCGAGCGGACGGATTCGGGAGCCCCCGGGACCGGGAGGTCGCGCGGCGGGATCACCAGAACCGGGCGGATCTCGGTAATCCCGGGCGTGGCGAGCGCGATCGCCTGGTCGATTCCGCTCCGCGATTCGATCGAGCCGTCGAGCGGCACGAGGATCCGGCGGAAGACACCCGGCATCGTGGATTCCCGCATGATCCCGCCTGCATGGCGGTCCCGGAGGATGAGACACGGGACGTCGGCATCGTTGATGAGCGCATCGGCCACGCTTCCGAGGACGAGCCGGCCGAGGCCTCCTCGTCCATGCGTCCGCATGACGACGAGATCGATCCGGTGGAGCCGGGCATAGGCGGCGAGCTGGTCCGCCACGCTCTCGCTTCCCTCCAGGAGCACCGGATCCGGCCGGAGGCGGTGGAAGACCGAGACGTCGTGGGCCACGCTTTCGAGATGCGACCGGAGGTCGTCCCGGAAGAAATCGTCCGTTCCCGCCGGAGCGATGACGCCGTCGATGACCGTCGTGGAGGGACGGAAGACGCCGACCAGATGGAGGCGGGCGCCGCGAAAGACCGCCATGCGGGCTGCCACCGTGACCGCCCGGACGGCCGCCTCGGAGCCATCCAGGGGGACCATGATCGCGGAAATGCCGGACCTGCTCATGTCGCCCTCCTGTGCGGATGGCCGGTTGGGGTGGTCTGACCGGGCATCCCCAACTTGGCGGGGGCGGCATGAGGGAAACGTGAAGGCGGGGTGAAGGGAGGGTCGGAAGGTCGGAAAGTCGGAATGAGAGAAAGGGGCCCGGATAAGTCCCGGACCCCTTCCGACCTTCCGACCTTCCGACTCTCTCCTACTTGATCTCGAAATCCTTGCTTCCCACCGACTGCCCGTTGAGGAAGAACTCCACCTTGTAATCGCCGGTGGGCCAGCCGCTCGGGTTGGAGATGTGGAACTCCGTGTAGGCGGGACCGTTGGGGGCGATCGTCTGGGTGTCCTCGCTCACGACCTGCCCATCCTGGAAGGTCCACCGCGCGGAGAGCGTGGCGTTCGGCGAGATCCCGGCCGTGGCGACCGAGGCATAGATGGTCTCCGTCGTCCGGAAGTCGTCGGTCTCCTCGGCCACGCGCTTGTCGCCGCCCACCGCGTTGCCCAGACGGATCTCACTCACGCTCACATTGGTCGCGGGGACCGTCGCCGTCCCCGTCCCGTCGGCGGCGCCGGTGTCGCGCGTATCGTTGCCGCAGGCGCCGCTCGCGAGCACGATCGCGACGGCGGCGGCTGGCCAGAAACGTGTCATCATCGGGCCCTCACTCAGCTCGCAGGGGGGATTGTGAGAACCTGGCCCGGATGGATCCGGTCGGGATTAGAGATCTTGTCCCGGTTCGCCTCGAAGATGACCGGCCACTTCTGGGCATCGCCGTACTCGCGCTTTGCGATCTTGGAGAGACTGTCACCAGCCACGACGGTATAGGTGCGCTTCGACGGGGCGGCGTACGGGGCCGACTTCGGGGCCGGGGCGGTTGAGGAGCTGCCGCTCTGGACATTCGAGAAGTCCGCACGCGGCTTGTCCTTCTTGCCGCCGAAGAGGTTGTCGAGAAGTCCCATGGTGGTCCTCGGTGAAGGGTATGCAATGCGGGGGCAGTCGCAATGATACCCGGCCGCCGGGGCGGGCTCTGTGACGCGAGGCACACTGGGGTGAGATCCGCCGATCTCAGTGCGCCCGCGTCCCCGGTGGTCGTCGCTCGGATTCCCCGGGCTCCGGGCGCCCCTGCCGGCGCGAGCGGGAGTGCCAGGCACCAGGTCCGGCGCGTCATGCGCTGATCAGCGCGGCACCGCGGGGAGAGAGTCGGGGTTTGCGAGAAGGAGCGAGCCGCCCCAGTTCTGGATCTCGATCCGCTCGCCATTGCGCTCGCCATTCAGGTTGCCGATGAGGAGCGCGGCGCGGCGCGGGCCGGCTGCATCGATCCTGAGGCGCCCGGCGGGGAAGGAGCGATCGGGCGGAAGTGAATCGGCGATCCGTGCCGCGAGCGCCCCCACATTGAAGGTGAGCGTGTCCCGGCCCGCCTGAATCCGCGCAATCCCCGTATCCTGGTCGAACGCCACGCGAACGGTGTCGGCGCCCGCCATTCGCGGGGTGGTATCGCTCGACCAGACCCTCACGACCCAGTCGAATCCGGCGACGGGCATGGCCTCAGTGGGACCGGCATTGACGTAGAACGCGCCGTTGCTTTCGGGGATCGCCCAGTACTCCGGTACGTAGGGGACGCCCGCCAGTGCGAGGATCCGCGTGGCCACCGAGTCGCGCTGGTCACCGTGGTTCGGCACGCTGTCGAGATCGATGTCCGGCAGCTCCTTCCCGATCGCCGTCGCAATGGCACCCTCCGCATCGTGCTCCATCAGGAAGCGGAGCGCCGCGCTCGCTTCGCGGCCATCGTCGCGGTCGGTCGCGGCGGTCGGCAGCAGCGAGGCGAGCCGCCGCTGCTGGCTTCCGACGGCGATGCTCGTGAGGCTGGTAGGACCGTAGAGGGTGACCAGGAGGAGAATCGCCAGGGTCACGGGAATGATGCGGATGCTCGCCGTCCGCCGCACGGTGAAGAGGATCGAGATGCCGAGGAGCCAGAGCCCGAGGAGGAGGCCAAGGAATCGGAGCTCGGTGAGCCCATACGGGAGGATCCGCTTCCAGAACGCCGTGAGGAGCATGAGCGCCGACGGAATCAGCCCGATGAAGAGCCATCGCGCATAGACCCTGATCCACCCTTCCTCCGGGTCCGACCGGAGCGGGTGGACCAGCAGGAAGCCGAGCAGTCCCGCCACCGCCACACTCGTCACCAGCCACCCGATCCATCCGCTCGGCCACTCCGCCCCCGCCACGATCTTCACGAGATAGGCGAGGAGGATGACCATGTAGATGAACACGAGCGGGGTGAGGATGTACTGCGAGAAGACCTTGAGCGCCTTCGGATATTCTCGGTCCCGCGACAGGGCCGGGATGTCCTCGGGCACCGTCGCGAGGAAGATCCAGGTATTCACCACGAATGCGATGAAGAGCCAGGTGCGGAAGTACGACTCCGGCTCGACGTCCACGCCGAAGAGCTTGTCGAGCGCCCCCAGCGCAATGACGAGCCCCACGAAGAGGACGGCGGAGAAGACCACGGCCCTGAGGAAGCCCTCGAAGAGGCGCCGATTGTACTGCCAGAAGCCGTCGGTGTCGGGTGCGCCGAGGAAGGGGAGAAAGGCTACCGCGAGGTGCAGCGCCGCGCTCAGCTGGACGTAGCGGATGGCATGGTGCTTCTCCTCCGGTCCCGGCCAGTAGACGAAGAAGAGCGCGAGGAGCGCGAGCACCACCACCTGGGCGATCGCCTCCCGGCCTCGCTCGCGGGCAACAGCGAGCGTGACGGCGATGGTGGCGGGGAGGCCGAGCGCCGCCGTGAGCGCGATGCGCGCCCAGAGCTCATCATCCGTGTGGTCCAGCGTGCCGATGATGCCGGCCGCCGCCGCGGCCACGGCCACGCCGATGGTCCAGGGGAATCGGCGCAGCACGTCGGTGGCGCGCGCCAGGAGGATATCCACGGATGGGAAGCGCATGGGCCTCGGTGGATGGCGTGGACGGACAGGGACGGCTCCCCGGGGAGGTCCGGCGCAATGGCCGTGGCCCCTGGCGAGCCCGGCCGTCAATATGCTTTATACCGCAAAGTGAGTCAAGATGGTCCGGCCGGACCCCGGCGGCAGGCGCCGCTCATGCCGGCGCCCTCCAGCGCCGCGATGAAGCGGGGGTCGTCCCGGATCGAGGCGTAGATCGGGTCGCAGGCGAGTGCCAGCTCGGTGACGAACATGTGGCGTTCCTCCACCGCCTGTTCCACCGCACGGAGTGCCACCTCGCGATCGCCGGCGGCCGCAGCGGCCCAGGAGACGTCCACCGCCAGGGCACGCCCGGCGTCACGGTCCGCGCGAAGGGCGCGGTAGATCGAATCGGCGCGGGCATGGGCATTCAGCAGTCGCCACGCGGCGCTCTCGTAGCCGCGCACGTCGACGCCGGTCCCGAGGCGCCGCGCGTTGTGAAACGCACGGAGCGCACTGTCGGCGTTCCCCTGCGCATAGTGCACCAGGCCGAGAATGAGCTGGGTATCGCTCTTGGTCGTATCCAGCGCAAAGCCGCGGCGCGCCTCCGCCAGCGCCTCGGGGTAGCGGCCCGCGGCCCACAGTGCCGCGGCGAAGTCGGTGGACACGGTGGTATGGAAGGGATCGAGCATTGCGGCCCGCTGCAGCGTCGCCACCGACTCGGCGGCGCGGCCGGTGGCGTAGAGAAAGACGCCATACCAGTGCAGCGCGGCGGGATCGTCCGGGGCAAGCGATAGCGTCACCCGGAAATGCCGCTCCGCATCGTCGAAGCGCCACCGCATCTTGAGAAGGTTGGCCAGCGCAAGGTGCGCGTCGGCCAGCGTGGAGTCGAGCGCCAGCGCACGTGCGGCGCTCGACTCGGCGAGGCCGAGTGCCGAATCGGCGGGAAAGCCGCGGGCCCAGACCGGAATCACCACATACGCCATGGCCAGCCCGGCGTGGCCGCGCGCGAAATCCGGATCCAGGGCGACGGCCTGACTGAAGTAGTCGATGGCGTCGCGGAGGCCCCGCTCGCCCCGCTTCGCCAGGGCGAAGCGCCCCTTCAGATAGAGGTCGTAGGCGGCGAGGTCCCCCGTGCCCCGGGGGGCGGTGGCCGAATCACCCGGGACGAGTCTCCCGCGGAGCGCGGTGACGACGGCCGTGGCGATCTCGTCCTGCACGGCGAAGACATCGGTGGCCTGCCGGTCGAACCGGTCGCTCCAGAGCACCAGCCCGTCGGCAACGCTCGTGAGCTCGACGGAGACCCGGATCCGATCGGCGGCGCGCCGGACGGTCCCGGCAAGCACCGCCCCCACGCCGAGCGCCTCGCCGATCTCGGTGATGTTCTCCGCGTCCCGAAAGCGCGCGGCGGAGCTCCGTCCCGCCACCCGGACCCCGGGCACCTTGGCCAGCGCCGTGGTGAGCTCGTCGGCCATGCCCTCCGCGAACCAGATGTCGGCGGTGTCGCCTCCGACGTTGCCGAAGGGGAGGACGGCAACGGTGCTGAGCGCCGGGGTGACGGCGGCATCCCGCAGGAGCGGCCGAAGGAGGAGCGCCGCAGCCGCGATCAGCGTTGCTCCCCCCACGGCCAGCGGCCAGCGACGGCGGGCCGGCCGGCCAACGGGCCGTGGCGACGGCTCGGATCCCGGCGACTCACCCGCGAGCGCCGCGGCAAAGGCGCCGGCACTCGGAAAGCGATCGGCGGGTACGACCGCAAGCGCCCGCGTGACAGCCGTCTCCGCCGAGTCGGGAACTTGCGGGCGGATGGTCCGGATGGCCGGCGGCGGGCCGGCGAGGCGACGTGCGATGATGGCCTGGGCCGTCGGGCCCGTGTACGGCGGCTCTCCGGCGAGCATCTCGTACGCGACGCAGCCCAGGGAGTAGACGTCGCTCCGGCCGTCCACCCGCGGATCGGCGCTCGCCTGCTCGGGGCTCATGTATGCCGGCGTGCCGAGGGTGAACCCGGTGGCGGTAAGCCGCGGGCCCGCACCGGCCACGGCCTTCGCAATGCCGAAATCGGCGAGGAGCGCGTGGCCGTCGGAGAGGAGGATGTTCTCCGGCTTCACGTCGCGGTGGACCACACCTTGCCGATGCGCGTAGTCCAGGGCGTCGGCGGTCTCGCGGGTGATCTTCAACGCGTCGTGGATCGGAACCGAGCCCTCGCGTTCGAGCCGGGCGCGGAGGGACTCGCCGGCCACGTACGGCATCACGTAGTAGAGGAGCGGCGACCCGCCGGCGTCCGCGACACCGGAGTCCAGCACCGTGAGGATATGGGGATGCTGGAGTCGGGCGGCGACGCGGATCTCGTGCTTGAAGCGGTCGGCGCCGAGCGCGGCCGCGAGCTCGGGAGCGAGGACCTTGATGGCGACGGAGCGATCGTGCCGGGGATCGTGTGCGAGGTAGACCGTGGCCATCCCGCCGCGGCCGAGCTCGCGCTCGATGCGATAACGCTCGCCGAAGGCAGCCACGACCTCATCGAGCACGGGATCGGCCTGGGGTGGGGGTAACGGGAATGTATCGCGAGCGGTCACCGCATCGCAAAGATCCTCGCGTACTGCCCGGCGATCGCGAGCGTGCCGCCCAGGAAGGCGATCGCCCCCGCCCGCGCAACCACCGCGTTTCCGGTCGCGCTCCCCGCCACCACTCCCGCGACGCCCGTCACCAGCAGCACGAACGCCACCCACGCCGTGGGCCGGTGCACGATCTCCGCTGCCGTCCGTACCCGGGTGGCACCTTCGCGTCCGTAGAAGTGGAGCCACACCAGGAAGGCGAGG
Organism: Gemmatimonadales bacterium; assembly: GCA_035765075.1. GTDB lineage: Bacteria > Gemmatimonadota > Gemmatimonadetes > Gemmatimonadales > GWC2-71-9 > CAMLLJ01. Next base: position 3,025 of record DASTYH010000064.1, on the reverse strand, counting down.
AGCCGATACCAGATGCCGGTGATGAACACCACGAGCCAGCCGAGAAGAACGAGCTCGGCGTAGGCGGTCCAGCCGCGGGGGCTCACGCCGGGGGTGGCGAGCTGGATGACGCCGGCCACGATTCCGAGCGCCAGGAAGAGGAAGCCCGCGGCGACATGCGCAAAGGCCGGCTCGAGCCGCCGGATCATCCGGAACTGGAAGTAGCCGGCCACGAGCCGGAGGAAGAGTCCTCCCGCGACGAGCGCGAGCAGCGTCCCGAGCCACCGCAGCGGGGCGACGGCGAACATCGATCCCGTCGCAAGGAGCAGCAGCCCCGCGAAGCCCAGCGGTCCGATGTATCGCACCGGCCACTTCGGGGCCTGTGCTGCCACCATGAACATCGGGAGCATCCGGCTTCCGACGCCCACGGCGGTAAGGCCGGCAAAGCCGAACGCGGCCAGATGGAAATGCGCCGCAATCGTTCCGAGCCGGTCGAGCGACCACCAGCCGGCCGACTCGCCGATCCGCGCACCGGCCAGGAAGAAGGCAAGGCCGAACAGGATGTGCGCGGCCGACACATGGCTCGCGGTGGTGCGCGCGGGACCCGGTTCCATCCGGCGCCGATGGGGGAGGAGGTTCCAGGCGACGATCCCGATCACCACGAAGAGGATGCCCCACGCTGCCACCTGCAGCGCCGGCTTCCAGAACCAGAGCCCGCCGACGAGCGCCGCCACCCCCAGGTGGAAGAGCCACGCACCCGCCACGCCCAGCCGGATGCTCCGTGCCGCGGCGCCGAGCGACATCGGATAGAACTGATAGAGCGCGCCGAAGATGGAACCGGTGATCACGCCCAGCGTGAACAGGTGGGTCACGGCAATGACCCTTGGCGCGAGAAACTGGCCCGCGGCGAGGAGCGGCGCGACCGCGACGAGCCCCACGCCGCCGAGGGCGAGCCAGCCGACCGCACCGAGAAAGTGGATGCCGGGAAGGCGGAAGGGAGGTGGAGTGGTCATGCCGGCAAGCTAGCACGCCGCGGAGCGCCTTGTCGCTCCAGCCCGGGACGCTCCACGCTCAGTTCTGTCCGCGAAAGGTCTCCCAGATCTCCTGCAGCGATCGAACGGGGTCGCGGCCGATCCAGAGCGTCACATCGCGCTCCTCCGGAACCCGCCATTCACCGGTGACCCGAGCCACGGGAGTCACCGAACGGTAGAAGGGTGTCAGCTCCTCCCGCTCGCCGCCGATGATGAGCGCCACCCGGCCGGGCTTCGGCCCGGGGCCGAAGAACCAGTAGCTCCCCATCGGCGCGACGGCAGGGGGGAGCCCGAGCGCCGCGCCAAGATGGTCGTGCGCGCCGGCGCGGCCGTAATTCGTCCCGATGACGACGAGGTCCGCGCGGTCCCGGGCCGGAAGCGAGTCGATCGCGCGCTTCGTCGCGGCCACCTGGTCCTCCCAGCCGAGCATGTCGGCATAGTCCTGCGGAAGGGCGATCGGCTCGCCGGTATTCGTGGTGGACGTCACGCCGATGGCGCCGGCGTAGCGGGCCGTTGCGGCGGGAGGGAGGATCGGGACCGCCAGCGGAAACGCGATTGCGCCGAAGCCCAGGATCACGACGAGGGGAATGCCGCGCCAGAGCGCAGCGCCGAGCCGCCGGCGCCCTGTCGCCACGGCCTCGAGCTGCACGGCGCCGGCGGCGAGGAGAGCGGGATAGACCGGGCCGATGTAGTACGCCTTTCCGCGGAGCCAGAGGAGCAGCAGGAAGGTGGCCGCGCACGCAATGAGCACCGGCCGGTGGCGCGAGCGCGCCAGGTGAAACGCCCCCGCAAGGGCGAGGAGGATGAGCGGCTGGAACATCTCGACCTGCCCCGCAAGGAAGACGAGCGGCGAGACCCGCTCCAGCTGCTCGGCCTGCAGGTCGCGCATCTGCCCCAGCACCGGAAGACCGAGGCGGATCTGGCCCACGATGCCGGGGCTCCCGATCAGGAGTGCGATCCCGAGCGCAAGCCACGGCCCGGGAGTGAGCAGGGCGCGGCGGAGCGGCGTCAGGAGGATGGCGACGATGAGCCCGATGCCGATGAAGGCGATGCTGAACTTGGTGAGGAGCCCGAGACCGAGGACGACGCCCAGGAGAAGCCAGTCCCGGCGATCCGCGGGCGTTCCGTGACTCTTCGCTTCCGCCAGCCGCGCCAGCACGAGGAGTGCGAACGACCACCAGAGCGCATCGAAGACCACCGGCTGAAAGAGGCTCCCCGCGCGGAGGAAGAGGGGAGAGATCGCCACGGCGAGCGCCGCCGCGAGCTGGGCATAGCGGCCCCCTCCGAACCGCCGGGCCAGGAGGGCGGCAAGCAGGACGAGGAGCGCGCCCGCCACCGCGGGGAGGAAGCGGACTGCCGGCAGCGATCCGCCGAGCGTCGCGAGTGTGCCTCGCGCGGCGATCGCGATGAACGGCGGGAAATCCATGCCGAAGAGCTCGAGATGCCGCCCCATCGCGAGATAAAGGAACTCGTCGCGGTGGAAGCCGTAGGGCGTGACCACATTCACGAGCAGGTGCAGCAGAAGGACCGCGATCCACGGAAGGTGCATCCACGGATCAGCCGGACGGCGCAGCTTCATTCGGGGCTCGGTGGTGTGGGCGGTGCAATCTGCCGGGCGCCGGCCGTCGAGGGAAGAGGATTATTTTCCCGGATGGCTCCGAAACCCGTGGTAACCGGCACCGCGTGGCGCGAGGCGCGCGCCCTCATCTGGACCTATCGCGGGCGGCTGGCGCTCGGCATCGCCCTGATGCTCGTCAACCGCCTCGCCGGCTTCGTCCTTCCAGCCAGCTCCAAGTACCTGATCGACAACGTCCTGGGGAAGGGCCAGGGGCATCTCCTGGTACCGCTCGCCCTGGCCGCGGGCCTGGCCACGCTGGTGCAGGCGGGCACCGGCTACGGGCTCGCCCTGGTGATGAGCGTTGCGGCCCAGCGGGCCATCACCGAAATGCGGAAATCGGTGGAGGCGCACGTGCTCCGCCTTCCCATCAGCTACTTCGATTCGACCAAGAGCGGCG
>DASTYH010000063.1:0-14701 GCA_035765075.1 Gemmatimonadales bacterium | reverse complement strand
GGCCGTCGACTCGGGATGCGGCCTCGCCGAGATCACGGGAAACCCGCTCCCCGGACCGGCAAACTCGAGCATGCGCCGGATCGCCTCCGCCCATTCCGATTGACTCCGCGGCTCGCCGAAGCGGAGCGCCATGCGCTCATCGAACTGATGGCAGCCGGTGCAGTCGAGGATGAACTGCCGCTTGGTCTCCCCGTCGGGAAGAAGCGCGAGCCAGGCGGAGGACGGTGGGGCGGAATCGGCGGGAACGGCGGGAACGGCGGGAACGGCGGGAACGGCGGAAGCAGCGGAAACGGCGGGAACGGCGGGAACGGACACTGCCCCGGCACTGAGCACCGCCGCAGGGACGAGAAGGAACGGCCGCATGAGCTCCTCGAGAAGGGAGTTTAGATCTCTCCCGTACGAGTCAGCTCATGCAGCCGTTTCTGCCCCGGACCTCACGTGGCGGGTGAGGTCTCGTTCTCCAGGAGCTCCCCGGTGAAGACGAGCCGGCCTTCGCCGCAGAGCCAGACGTTTGTCGCGCCGGATTCGTTGAGCACCGCGGACACGGCGAGTGGCGCGCCGCCGCGGCTCACGAAGCGCATCGGCAGCTCCCCCACCCCTGCCTCGGCCAGCGCGATGGCCGCCGCGACGGTGCCCGTGCCGCACGCCAGTGTCTCGCCCTCGACGCCCCGCTCGTACGTGCGGATGAGCCAGGGCCCGTCGGGCACGCTCGGCCGCGCGACGAAATTGGCGTTGGCTCCCGGCGCTCCCAGCGCGGGGTGAAACCGGAGCGCCCGCCCCCGGCCGGCGATGTCCACCGCTTCGATGTCGTCCACCAGGATGACGAGGTGCGGCACTCCCACGGTGGCGAGCGCTACGGAGCGCTCGCCACCGATCAGCGCGATCCCGGGGACCGGCCGGGGGCGGGCGACGTCGCCGAGGTGGATCTCCGCCATGTGCCCCGGCCCGGTGCAGCGCGTCTCGAAGACGCCCGCGTCGGTGGCGAGACGCATGCCGGCGGGATCAGCCATCCGGAGGCGAGCGGCGAGGCGCGTGCTGCAGAGCGCGGCATTCCCGCACATGGCGGCTCGGCCGCCGTCGGCATTGAAGTACGCCATCCGCACCACGCCCGCGCTCTCCGGGGTGAGGAAGACGAGCCCGTCCCCGCCGATCCCGTGCCGGCGGTCGCACGCCTGCGCGATCCGCGCGCTCGGCCACTCCCCTTCCCGCTGCTCCCGCCCGTCGAGGAAGACGAAGTCGTTCCCGGATCCCGTCATCTTGTGGAATCGGATCATGCTCAGAGCTTCCCGAGGATCGAGCGGAGCCGGAGGGACCAGACCATCCACACCGCCTCGCGGACGATGCGCTTGCTCATCTTGCTTTGTCCCTCGACGCGGTCGGTGAACACGATGGGGATCTCGACGATGCGGAAGCCCTTCCGCCACGCGCGGTAGCTCATCTCGATCTGAAAGGCGTAGCCGTTGGACCGGACCCGGCTGAAGTCGATCGCCTCGAGCACCTCCCGGCGGAAGCACTTGAAGCCGCCGGTCGAGTCGCTTACCGGAAGGCCGGTCACCATCCTGGCGTACTGATTCGCGCCGAGCGAAAGCAGAAGTCGCGAGATCGGCCAGTTGATCACGTTGACGCCCTGATTGTATCGCGACCCGATCACGACATCCGCGTTCTCCGCCGCCTCCATGAACCGGGGGAGGAATTTCGGGTCGTGCGAAAAGTCGGCATCCATCTCGAGGATGAAGTCGTATCCCCGCTCGAGCGCCCAGCGAAATCCCGCGAGATACGCGCGGCCGAGGCCTTCCTTCGCCTCGCGGTGGAGCACGTGGACGCGACTGTCGGCCGCGGCGAGCTCGTCGGCGAGCTGTCCCGTGCCATCGGGGGAGTTGTCGTCGACGACCAGCACCTCGAGCCTGGGATCCTGCTCGAGGATGGCGGGCACGATGAGCGGCAGGTTCGCGCGCTCGTTATAGGTCGGGACGCAGACGATGTATCGGGCTGTCACGCGCTGGCGGGGGCGGAGGGTCGGCGGCGGAGGACCGGCCAGGCAAGGAGAAGGCCGGTCAGCAGGAGCGATACGGCGGAGACGAGCCGCCCGCGCGCCGACGCGGGATCATCGAAGTAGAGCTCGACCTCCCGCGCGCCCGCCGGCAGCTCGACGGCGATCTGCGCGTGGTTCGCGCGGTGGACGGGCCGCGCGGCACCGTCCACCATCGCGTGCCACGCGGGATACCATGTCTCGGCCACGAGCAGGTAGGTCGTCTCCGGCTCGCGCCCGTCGAGGGTGATCGTCATCCGCCCCGGCTCCCAGGCGGACACCGTCGCGCGCGTCGCGGCGGGCGCCGGCACGCCGCCCGCGACGGGCGGAGGCACGACCGACGTGGATTCGGGAAAGAGTGCGGCCACCCCGAGCGGGAAGCGCGGGTCGAGCACCGTGGGGATGATCCGCTCTTCCGGCAGCTTGGCTGCCGCCGGGAGGACCCGGGCGTACGGCGGCATCGTGTCACGCTCGAAGAGATGGACCACCGACCCGGGCCGGGTCTGCACCGGCCCCACGACGTGGTGAAAGCCCGGTACCGTCTGCGAGTCCGGAAGTACGGCGTATCCCACCGCCCAGAGGTCCCACAGGTTCCAGTTGCCCGCGTTGGCGTAGACGTTCTTGCCGCCCCAGACCTCGTCATAGAACCGGACTTCGTTGCCGTGATAGCCCAGGACGGTCGGGACCCGATGGGCCATGAGGAAGTCCCCGGGGTAGCCGCCGTAGTCCATCACGCGATACGGCTTCGGCTGGCGCTCGAGGTAGGCGGTCACCGCGTCTCCCGCAAAGAGCTCGGCAGCGGTCGACTCGAAGACGAAGAAGTGCCGATCGATGCTCCAGAGGTCGAGCGCCGTGACGAGGGCGAGCGCTCCCGCCGCGACGAATCCCCGCAGACGGCCGGAGGCGATCGCCCATGCCACCGCCCCGCCCAGGGCGAGAGCGACGAGCAGGCGCACGCTCCCCATCGCGAGGGCCGGGGCATTGGCCTGCGCCCGTGGCATCAGTCGCGCGTCGGCGACGAGGCCCTCGGCGATGGCCTGGAGCACCCCGGCGACGCCCAGCAGCGCGAACAGCGCAAAGCCCCCGAAGACGAGCGCCACGCTCCGCACCGACACCTCGCGGCGGAAGAGGCGATCCGCCCCGAACGCGGCACAGGTCGCGACGGGGAGCGCCACCAGGAAGAACGCCATCCCCGGTGCCCGCACCTTCTTCATGAACGGCATCACCTCGTACCAGAGGCGGTAGAAGGGTGTATGGCCGCCCAGCGACACGAGCAGGAAGAGGCCGGCGATCACGGCGAGCGCCACGAGCGCCCGCTGGCGGCGCCGCGCCGCGACGCCGAGGACCGCGAGCGCCACGACGATGCCACCGAGATACTCGCTGTGGAGCTTGGCGAAATTCTGGCCCCAGTAGGCGTCGGGACCCAGGCCGTTGAAATGCGGGAGGATCGTCCCGAAGAGCTCCTCGACCGGCAGCGCGTACGACGTGGCGTACTCCCAGCTCGTCGCCGAGTCGCCGATCGCGCGGGGCGAGTACGGGAAGTAGGAGAGGAACGGCACCACGAAGATTCCGCCGATCCCCACCCCGATCACGACCGCCGCGAGCGCCAGCGCGAGCGTGGGCGCCCAGCGGATACCGGCCGGGCGCTCGGGATCGAAGAACACGAGATAGATCGACCAGATTGCCGCCGCGAAGAGCAGGTAGTAGGTCATCTGCGGATGCGGCGTGAGGATGCAGAGGCCGACCGTGAGCGCAATCAGGCCGTAGGCCGAGCGCCGCCCGTCCCGGATGGCGCGGAGGAGCGCGAGGAGGAGGAGCGGTGCGAGGGCGGAGACGAAGAGCTTCCCGTCATGCCCCGGGTGGACGAGCGAGGCCAGGATCCCGGTGAGCTCGTAGGCGAGGCCGCCCACCACCGACGCGCCCCAGCCGCACCGGAGTGCCCGAAGGAAGAGGAACGCGAACACGCCGGCCAGGAAGAGATGCACCGCCATCCCGAGCGCCATGGCCGTTCCCACCGGCATGATCCAGCGGAGCCAGGCCGTGGGATAGAAGATGTCACCGCTCGACGCGGCGATGAACGGCATCCCGCCGAAGAGGTACGGGTTCCACTGCGGGATCCGGCCCGTTTCCAGGAACCGCTCGGCGCCGAAGAGCCGGAAGGCGTAGCCCGCCACGTACTGATCGCTGTGCACGCCGCCCAGGAAGAGACCCTGCGCAATCGGCCAGCAGAGCACGAGCACCGGCAGCAGCAGGATCGCCGCCGCCAGGAGGACGGGGCGGCGCGGCTCGAATGCGGTCCCTTCCGGTTCAGCTCTCTCCACGAATACGCGCTCCTGCCAGAAGAAACGGGGCGGCCGCCCCGAATTCGGTAATGGTCAGCAACACCCGCGACGCAATGGCCAGCGCGAGTGCGCTCGCTTCGCCGATCGCGGCCCCCAGCATCAGGATCACGACGCTCTCCCGGACGCCGATTCCTCCCGGCGCCGGGAGGAAGAGGAGCCCGGCCACGTAGGACGCGGCGAAGGTGGTGATCGCGAGCGCCGGCGTAAGAGCTGGCGCCTCGAAGAGTCCCCGCGCCAGGAGCCAGAACGCAAGCCCGTAGCCCGTCCAGGCGACGAGATTTGCCGCGGCACCGGCGAGCACCGCGCGGGGGCCGGGCGACGCGCCCTCCGCCTCGACCCGGACGAGTCGCAGGAGCCCCCGCACGAACCGGGGCCAGAGGAGCAGCGCGATTCCTGTCGCGCTCGCCACCACCAGCGCGAACAGCGCGGTCGGCACCCAGGGATACCGCGACTCGAGCGAAGCGCGCCCCGCGCCGCCTACGACCGCGGCGCCCGTGCCGACGGCGAGCGCTTGGAGGATGACCGCCGAGGCGGTGGCGCTCCAGGGGCGCACGCCGGCCCGCTGGGCCATGAGCGCCATGCCGGCGATCGCCCAGACCTTGCCGGGGAGGTACTTCCCCAGGCTCGAGACGGTCCAGATCCGCGCTGCGGTCCCGAACGGGAGACGGTCTCCCCAGCCGGCGAGGACGACGCGCCAGGCTTCGACCAGGAGCGCATACATCGCCCACACGAGGAGCGCGCTCCCGGCGAGGAGCGCCGGCCGGACGTCCCACGCCACCGGCTGCTCGCGGAGACGGTCCCACTCGCCCACCAGCCGCCCCACCGCGATCGCCACGATTGCGAGGCCGATGATCCACTGGCCGACGCGCCAGAGGACGCTACGCAACCGCACCCGCCCCGTCGAGCGCCTCCCGGTACCATCCCGCGCAGACCCCGGCGACGTGATCCGGGTCGAGGCGCTGACGCCAGAACCGGCCCAGCTCGCGGGCCTGCTCGAGGCGGTCGTCATCCGTCAGGATGTCGAGCGTAGCGTCGGCGAGCGCGTCCGGCGAGGGGAGAACCCGCCGCCCCGCGCCCGATTCCGGGACGATGTCGAGGACCCCGCCCCCGTCCCAGCAGGCGATCACCGGGACACCGCACATCAGCGCCTCGGCCGCCGAAAGGCCGAACCCCTCGGCGGCGGCAGGAAAGTACATCAGGTCGGCCGTCCGGAGGACGTTCGGCACCTCCGCCGGCTCGACCGCCCCGAGAAAACGGACCCGCCGGCCGATGCCAAGCTCGGCGGCGAGCGCCTCGAGGGCGGGCCGCTCGGGGCCATCGCCCACGATGGTGAGGGGAAGCGCCGCGCCCAGGGTCTCGAGGAACCCGATCGTACGGATGGCGAGGTCGACGCGCTTCTGGCGCGTGAGCCGCGCGATCACGTAGGCGCCGCCGCCCCCTTCACTCCACTGCCAGGAGGCGGAATCCACAGGCATTCCCTGGATGTATTGCTTCCCGATGTGACGGCCCACCCCGTTCTCGATCCACGTGGCCATTTCGCGGGACACCGCGGTGACGATGCGCGCGCGGGCGTAGACCGGCCGGGCGAGCCTCCGGGCAAGGCCGGAGTGGCGCAGCAACGCCGCGTCGGTCCCGTGGCTGGTGAGGACGAGGGGCGCGCGCGGCGGCGCGGCGAGTCCGGCGGGGATCCACCAGTGGGCGTGCACGAGCTGGGCGCCGGCGGCGAGCTCCTCTTCGGCCGCCCGCCGGAGGGCGCGCCAGAGTCCGGTCAGGGCCTTGAGTCCGCCGGGGGAGCGGAGCGCCTGCGCCATGGTGCCGCGGTAGGCAATCCGCTCGAGGCCGGGGCTCGCATAGCGGACGCGACGGACGCTCACCGGCCCCGACGCCTCCTCGCCTCCCTGCCCCTCGTCGCTCGGCGCCACCACGCGCACGGTCACGCCGCGGCGGCCGAGCGCGGCGGCGAGCGTGGCGAGGAACGCGCCCGATACGTCACCGGGCCAGCGTGGATAGTTGTGGGTCAGAAAGACGACCCGCACCGCCTCAGTCCTCGGCGCCGACGGAGCGCTCGCGCGCCAGCTCGCGCAGGAGCTCGCGCTGCTCCTCCCGCACGCCGGCCACCATCTCCCCGACGAACCCGAAGCCGAAGAGCGCAATCCCGCTGATGACCATCGTCTCGACGAGGTTGAGCAGCGGCCGGAAACCGATGCCGTAGCCGAAGCGCAGGACGAGCGCCACGACGCCACCGAGGAAGCCGACGAAGAAGAGCGCCGCGCCGGCGATGCCGAAGAAGAGCATCGGCTTCCGGCCGAACCGGAGCTGGAACCAGACGGAGAGGAGGTCGAGCACGCCGACCGGGATCCGGCGCCAGGTGAACTTGGAGGTTCCCGCTCGCCGCGGATAGAGCGGAACCGGTCGCGCGGTGAGGCGGAACCCCTCGGCGGCGGCGATCACCACCATGTAGCGGTGCCAGTCGGGGCGGAGGGGAACGCCGAGCATGACGTCGCGACGATATGCCTTGACGGAGTTGAGGTCCGTGACCCGGATGCCGAAGAGCCAGCGGCAGAGCGTGTTGTAGATCCGGGAGACGAAGGCCTTCTCGTAGCGGCCCTGCTTGGTGCCGGTGACGATATCCGCGCCACCGTCGAGGATGGGGCGAACGAGCGCGGGAATGTCCTCCGGCAGGTACTGCAGGTCGGCCGGGTAGAAGACGAAGATGTCACCTCGCGCGGCCTCGCCGGCGGAGCGGAGCGCGTCGGCAATGCCCCGCTGGCGGCGATGCGTCACCACCCGGAGGAAGGGGAAGCTCCGCCGGAGGTCGGCGAGCACCTGCGCGGTGCCGTCGCGGGAGCCGTCGTCCACGACGATCACCTCGAAGGTGAAGCCGGCGGGCGTGAGCGCCGCGCCGCAGAGGCGCACGAACTCGGGGAGATTCTCCGCCTCGTCCTTGGCCGGAACGAGCACGCTCACGTCGACCGGCGCGAGCGCCGGGTGTGCGCTCATACGCGCTTGCGCATCCGCGCGGGGAGAATGCCCAGCTGATCGCGGTACTTCGCGACGGTCCGGCGGGCGATCTGGATTCCCTGCTCCTGGAAGAGATGGACGATCTGCTGGTCCGTGAGCGGCTTCGAGGTCTGCTCTTCGGCCACCATCTTCTGCAGCTTGGCGCGGATCGAGCGGGCGCTCGCGTCCTCGCCCGACGCGGTGGTGAGCGCGCTGGAGAAGAAGAACTTGAGCGGGAGCACGCCGCGCGGCGTCTGGACGTACTTCTCGTTGGTCACCCGGCTCACGGTGGACTCGTGCATGTTGATGACCTCGGCCACCTCGCGGAGGGTGAGGGGCCGCAGGTACTCGATGCCCTTCTCGAAGAAGTCGCGCTGCCGGTCCACGATGAAGTTCATGACCTTGAGCATGGTCTGGCGCCGCTGCTCGATCGCCTGGATCATCCAGTTGGCGCTGTTCATCTTGGAGGCGATGAACTCGCGGTTCTCCGCGGTCATCTTCTTCTTGTCGCGCGCGATCTCCTGATAGACGCGGCTCAGCCGGAGCCGGGGCACACCGGTGTCGTTCAGGAAGACGTGGTAGCGCCCGTCGATCTTGTCGACGATCAGGTCCGGAATGATGTAGCCGTCGCTCCGGTCCGAATACTTGAGGCCGGGTTTCGGGTCGAACCGGGCGAGCCCGTCCGCCGCCGCCTGGACCGCCGCCGGCTCGACGCCGAAGCGCTTGGCGAGGTCGTTCCAGCGATGGGCGATCAGGTCGGGAAAGGCGTCGTGCACCAGGCGGTAGGTGAGCGACCCGGTGTCGCTCTCGTCGCGCATCTGGTTGAGGAGGCACTCGCGGAGATCGCGCGCGCCCACGCCGGGCGGGTCGAGCCGCTGGATGATGCCCAGCATCTCCTCGACGTCCGCCATGGTATAGAGGGCGCCCTCCGGCGGGGCTCCGGCCTCGCTCCCCTCTGCCCCACCCTCCTCGTCCGCCTCCTCGCCGTCCTCACCCCGGAAATGCGCCTCGACCACCTGGTTGATCGAGCCGAGGATCTCCTCGAGCGACGCGGCGAGATAGCCGTCGTCGTTCATGTTGCCGAGGAACTCCTCGCTCAGGAGGCGCTGCCGCGGCGTCAGCTCGATCATCTGGAGCTGCTCGCGCAGGTGATCGATGAGGTTCGTGGTCTCGACCGTGACGGGCTCGACGTACTCGGTGGCCTCGAACTGCTCGCGCGTGCCGCCGACGTCGAAGCCGTTGAGGAGGATCTCCTCCCAGTCCATCTCGTCTTCCTTCTTCGATTCCGCCTTCTCCTGCTCGACCGGCTTCTCCTCCCCCTGCTCCTCCTCCGGCTCGAGCAGCTCGAGGAAGGGATTGGAGAGCAGCTCCTGCTTGAGGTGCTGCTGCAGGTCCATCATGGGCATGTAGAGCATGTCCATGGCCTGGTAGAGCCGCGGATTCACCCGCAGCTCCTGCCGCATCCCCGTGGTCTGAGCGAGTCCGGTTCTCATGCGACTGCCTCTAGGCGCGCCCGGAGGCGCGTGGTCAGCGTCGGTCCGAGGTAGCGTTGTGCCACCCGGTCGTTGTAGACGAGGTCCCGCACGGTCCCCGCCGCCTGCACCTTGCCGTCGAACATGATGTACGCACGGTCCACGATGTCGAGCGTCTGCTCGACGTTGTGGTCGGTGATGAGCACGCCGATCCCCCGGTGCCGGAGCCCCGCGACGATCGTCTGGATGTCGTGCACCGCGATCGGATCGACGCCGGCGAACGGCTCGTCGAGGAGCATGAACTTCGGCTCGGTCACCAGCGCGCGGGTGATCTCGAGCCGCCGGCGCTCGCCGCCGCTCAGCGAGTAGGCCCGCGCCCGCCGGAGGTGCCGGATCGAGAGCTCGTCGAGCACGCGCTCCAGCTCCCGCTCCCGCTCGCGGGCGCCGAGTCCGCGGACCTCCAGGATCGCGCGGATGTTGTCCTCGACCGACATGCGCCGGAAGATGGAAGGCTCCTGCGCCAGATACCCGATCCCCTCGCGCGCACGGCGGTACATCGGCAGCGACGTGAGATCGCGCCCGTCGAGCAGCACCCGCCCCGCCTCGGGCCGCATGAGGCCGGTAATGAGGTAGAACGTCGTGGTCTTCCCCGCCCCGTTGGGGCCCAGAAGCCCGACGATCTCTCCCTGCTCCACCCGCACGCTCACGGCGTCGACCACCCGGCGATGGCGGAACGACTTCGAGAGCTCGATGCCCTCGAGGACGCTGCGCGGTCCCTCGGGGGCCGCGCGTCGGGGCGTGCGGAGGCTCGCGCGCGCCACCCGGACGAGACCGTCGAATGCGGCCGACCGGTTGGTGGCCGCCTCGGGCCACCACTCGCCCACCGCCTGGATCGCGTCCCACCCGATGGAGGCGGTGTCTTCGAGCCACCCCTCGGCCGCGAGCCGCGGGAGGAGCGAGCCGCTCAGGTGCTCGCGGATCTCGTCCTCGGAGAGATCCAGCTCGACGCCACGCGCGAAATCGCGATAGCAGACGAGGAAGGTCTCGCGATACGCGATCAGGAGCTCGGCGAGGGAGAGCGCCCCGTGCGGCCCCGCCCCGCGAACGACCGCGGCGAGCGTGAGCGGAACCGACGGATCCCGCCGCGAGACGCCGCCCAGCCACGCCTCGTTCATGGGCCCTCCTCGCCCGCGGGGTCGAGCTGGACCCCCTCCACCTGGCCCTCCACCTCCACGCGCTCGACGCTCTCCTTGCCTCCGGGGGCCATGGTGATCGTGATCGCGTTGCCGCGCACATACGCGATGGACGGCGGGTCCCCCGCCCGGCGGGGCTCCACCCGATGGAAGGAGCGCGCGTCGTGCCGGGCCGCCAGCCGGGTGAGCGACGGGCCCGCCGAATCGGCGTCCGCCGAATCGGCGTCCGCCGTGCGGGCGAAGTCGGCGGTGACCGTATCGCCCGAGAGCCAGTCGCGCTCGCCGCTCGCGGAGTCGGCCTCACCCGCCACCCATGCATGACCGAAGGCGCGGACCTGCCGCAGCACCTCGCCGGGAAGGTCGAAGACCACCGAATCGCCCCGCACCGCATGGCGAGCGGACGTCGCGTTGGGGCGGGTGCTGTCACCCCAGGCGAGGAGCTGCTCGACCTTCCCGTCCACGAGGTCGGCCGCGATCGTGTCCGCCACGAGGTCCCACTCGGCCCGCACCAGGTGCGCCCGTCGCTCCGCACGGATGTAGCTGAGCCGCCGCTGCTCGAGCTCGAAGTCGATGCGGGCGCCGCTCAGGGCAAAGCTGTCGGCGCCGAGGCCGCGGAAGACCGGCTGGCCCAGCAGCGTGCCCCGGTCACCGGCGCCGGTGTCGAGCGCGAGCGAATCCCCGCGGGCGCTCATGTCGCTTCGGTCGACCGTGACCCGGCCGCCGGCCCAGATGAGCGCGTTGCCGCGCGAGCGGAGCCGGTCGGAGACGATGATGTACGGCTCGGTCGCCTCGCCCGGCGTCGAGTCGGTTTCGACGTACTCCACCCGCGGCCGGCCGGTGGCATACACCTCCGCGCTGTCCCGGACACCGGCGGAGGGACGGAGATAGTCGATGGCGGGACCGCGGACGGTGGACCCGGTCTCCAGGTTCCGCACCAGGACGTTGCCCCGCGCCTCCCACGTCTCGGTGGACTTCCGGTAGTAGGCCTGGCGCGCATCGATGGCGACCGTCGTGTCGCGGTAGCGCATGTAGCCGTGGAACTCGACGTCGCCGCTCGCGTGGGCGATGACGCTGTCGGTCTCCATCGTGATCGGCTGTCCGGCGCAGCGCAGGCGGACGTCCCCGCTCGCGAAATAGCTCCGCCCGAGAAAGCCCCCCGAATCGCTCGCCGAGACGAGCTGGACGCGGCATCGCTCGGCGCGGGCCTGCGCCGCAGCCGTCACGGGAGCGGCGAGGAGGAGCGCGAGGGCGGCGATCGCGATGCGCATCACTGGCCGGGGAGAATCAGGCTGTCGCCCGCGATGGCGCGCGGGCGGCTCGCGACGAAGTTCCGGAAGTCGGCATCCGCCCGGAAGCCGTCGCCTTCGATGCGCTCCGACCCGCGGGTGAGGAGGAACGGCCGGTCGCTCGAGAGCGAATTGCGCGCGGGATCGTAGGTCAGCGCCTCGCTCGTGAGGCGCCGGCCGTCGGAGACGCTCAGCACCACGTCCCCCTCCGCGCGGAGCGAGCCGTCCCGGATGTTGTACTCCATTCGCCGGGCGGTGAGCGACGAGGTCTCCGCCCCGTTGGCATCGAAGAAGGTGGCCTCGACGCCGAGCAGCAGCGTGATCTGGCGTGCCTCGTAGAGGTAGGCCGTATCCGCCCGGATGTGACTCCGCCGGATGCCGTTCTGCTCCAGGTACTGCGACACCTGATACATCCGCTGATCGGCGCTGTCCGCCTCCGCCGCCGCGCCCGCGGGGGGCGCGTTCTCCTCGCCGCAGGCGAGGATCGCGGCCGCGATGAGCGCGAGGAGCGGCAGGCGTGTCATCAGCGTGCGGCGGACGCGAGCTCGACGGGAGCCGTCGGGAGTCCGGCGGCCTCGCGCCGGCGGAGCGCGGCCTCGATGAACGCGGCAAAGAGCGGATGCGGACGCGTCGGACGCGACTTGAGCTCGGGGTGATATTGACACCCGATGAACCAGGGGTGATCGGGGAGCTCGATCACCTCGACGAGGCTCCCGTCCGGCGACTGGCCGGAGAGCCGGAGCCCGTACTCGGCGAGCACGTCGCGGTAGGCATTGCTCACCTCCCACCGGTGGCGGTGCCGCTCGCTGATCTCGGTGGCGCCGTACGCCTGTGCCACCTTGGAGCCCGGCCGGAGGCGGGCGGTGTAGGCGCCGAGGCGCATGGTGCCGCCGAGATTGGTCACGTCCCGCTGCGACTGCATCAGCGCGATGACCGGCGTGGCGCAGTCGGGGGCAAACTCGGTGCTGTTGGTGTCGGGAAGCCCGCAGACGTTGCGGGCGAACTCGATGATCGCGACCTGCAGCCCGAGGCAGATGCCGAAGAACGGCAACCCGTTCTCCCGCGCCCAGTGAATGGCCTCGATCATCCCGTCGACGCCCCGCTCCCCGAAGCCGCCGGGAATGAGGAGTCCGTCGTAGCCGCGGAGCAGCTCGTCGGCCGCGGCCTGATCGGCGAACCGATCACTGTCGAGCCAGGCGATGTGCACCTTCGCGTCGTTCGGGATCCCGCCGTGGATCAGGGCTTCCTGGACCGACTTGTACGCGTCGTGGAGGTCGGTGTACTTCCCCACCACCGCGATCCGCACCCCCTTCGAGGGGCGCAGCACCCGCTCGACCATGGCCTTCCAGGCGGTGAGATCGGGCTCCTTCGTGTCCAGCCGGAGCCGGTCGCAGACCTCGCGGTCGAGCCCCTGCTCATGGAAGCGGAGGGGAATCTCGTAGATGGACTGGACGTCGGGGCTCTCCACCACGCAGCTGAAATCGACGTTGCAGAAGAGGGCGATCTTGCGCTTGATGTCCGCCCCGATCGGCTGCTCGCTCCGGCAGATGAGGATGTCGGGCTGGATTCCGATCTGCATGAGGTCCCGCACCGAGTGCTGCGTCGGCTTCGTCTTGAGCTCGCCGGCTGCCGCGATGTAGGGAACGAGCGTGAGATGCACGAAGAGCGCATTGTCCCGGCCCACTTCCTGGCGGAACTGCCGGATCGCCTCGAGGAACGGCAGCGACTCGATGTCGCCCACCGTGCCGCCGATCTCGGTGATCACGACGTCATGACCCGGCGCCGAGCGGCGGAGGGCGTTCTTGATCTCGTCGGTGATGTGCGGAATCACCTGGACCGTGGAGCCGAGGTACTCGCCGCGCCGCTCCTTGTGAATGACGGTCTGGTAGATGCGGCCGGTGGTGACGTTGTTCTGCTGTGAGAGCGAGCGGTCGATGAAGCGCTCGTAATGCCCGAGATCGAGGTCCGTCTCCGCCCCGTCGTCGGTCACGAAGACCTCGCCGTGCTGGAACGGCGACATCGTGCCCGGATCCACGTTGATGTAGGGATCGAACTTCTGCATCGTCACGCTCAGCCCGCGCTCCACGAGGAGCCGGCCGAGCGAGGCCGCCGCGATGCCCTTGCCGAGCGAGGAGACCACGCCGCCGGTCACGAAGATGAACTTGGTCGAGCTCGAGTTGCTCATGAATGATCCTCGAAAGAGCGCGCCGGCCGGCAGCGAGCCGGAGGCGGGGTGAATCGGGGCGACGAGAACGGGAAACGGCGGAAGCGAGTCGGCGGCCCATGCGAATGCATGTGCCACAAGGTAATGCGGAAGGGGCAGCCGTGTCAAAAGTCGTGCCGCGCCTCACGGGCCTCCGCAATTACATGCTATCGGCTGTTTTGTCAACAAGTTAGCGGCCGGCGCCGGGGCCGGCCGCGGTCCGGCGGGAGGGCTCAGTCGGGAACGGCCGATTCCTGGATGGAATCCGCCCGCTCCATTGCCCGGCGGTGGATTGATTCCGCCTCGGCCCGAATGCTGTCGGCGGTGGCCTCGAGGCGTATCCGCTCGGCCTCGGCGGAGTCCCGGGCGAGGCTGTCCGACGCGGTGGCGTTCCGCCCGAAGTCCCGGATGACCTCCTCCACCTGGGCCCGCGGCGCGTAGAGCAGGAAGGACTCGCTCCGTCCCCGGATCTCGATCGACCCGAAGTCGATCAGGTCCGCCCCCACCGTATCGGCCGGCGACCGGCAGAGGTAGCTCGTCGGATGCACGTTCCCCTCGCGCGCGCCCGGCTCGATGGTCAGGACACACGCTCCGAGCCGCGTGAGCTGCATGGTATCGGTCAGGCTCACATGAGCCTCGATCCGCGTCGGCCTCTGCAGCGAGTCCCGGTAGACCGTGAGGCGGCGGAAGGTTCCCAGGCGTTCCCCATCCACCCGGAGGGGCACGAGGAAGAGCGGGATACTGATGGGCCCCGTCCCCTCCGCGATCGCCTCGACGTTCCGCCTGCCGACCTTCACGACGTTGACCACGAGCATGCCGACGGCGAAGATGGCCGCGGCGCCGAGGAGGATCTTGAGCCAGTAGCTGCGCATGGGGCCGCCTGGTACGGGGTGACGGAGCATGTCCCAAATAGAAACGTAATCTGGTTGCCCCAGGTTTCACCGCCCCGGGCCGGCCGGGGTAAGTTTCCCCGCCGTCATCCCAGCCGCCTCGAACCGCCCAGCCCGAGGGCCCCGGTGATCGAAGTCAGCGCGCTGTCCAAGCTCTACGGCCCCGTGGCCGCGGTCCGGGACCTTTCCTTCTCCGTGGGGCCGGGCGAGGTGCTCGGACTCGTCGGGCCGAACGGCGCGGGGAAGACCACGACCCTCCGGAGCCTCGCGGGGATCCTCGTGCCGA
>DASTYH010000062.1:0-7637 GCA_035765075.1 Gemmatimonadales bacterium | reverse complement strand
GGCTCGCGCCGGAGAAGGGTGGTGCGGAACTGCGGCTCCTTGCGGGCCGGATCGAACGCGGGCGGGGAGAGCACGCCGCCGCCGAACGCCTGCTTCGCGCGGCAGGCACCGAGGCGGCGCCGACCACCGCACCCGCTGCCGAGCTCGAGCTCGCGCGGCTCCTCGTGAGCCTCGAGCGCCACGCCGAGGCGGTGACGTTGCTCGAGCACATGATCCTTACCTATCCCACGAGTGCGCTGGTGCCCCAGGCGCGACGCCTCCTGGATGAGTCGAAGGGAGCGATACCGCGGACATGAGGCGGCGTGAATTCCTCGGACGGACGGCGGCAGGGCTCGCGGTGGCGTCGGTGCCTGCGCCACTGCGCGGGCTGGCGTCGTGGCGCGCCGCTCCCTGGCTGCTCGTCCCGATGGACGATGCCCAGGCCGACCATCTCAAGGCCTACGGCGCGGCGTTCCGGACCCTGGAGCGCGGGCAGAAGGCGGAGTGGCTGCTCAACTATCGGAGCGGATCGTTCCTCCTTCCCGGTGACGCCGCTACGGCGCGCGACTGCGCGCTCGCGGGCGTGACCACCGAGGCGGCAGACGAGGCTCGTGTCGCGTCGATCCGCGCGGAAATTGCGCAGGGAAACATGGACGCCGTCCCGCTGGAGAAAGCGCCCAAGGTGGCGGTCTACGCCCCGCCCAATGCCGCTCCGTGGGACGATGCGGTCACCATGGCGCTCAACTACGCCGGCGTGAGCTTCGAGAAGGTCTGGGACCAGGAGGTCCTGCAGGGGGGGCTCGCCGACTACGACTGGCTGCACCTCCACCACGAGGACTTCACCGGCCAGTACTCCAAGTTCGTCATCAACTACGCCGGCGCTCCCTGGCTCACGGAGATGATCCAGCGGAACCGGGCGATGGCGCGGACGCTGCAGATGCCCTCGGTCCCGGCGATGAAGCGCGCCGTGGCGCAGGCGATCCGCGGCTACGTGGAAGAGGGGGGATTCCTCTTTGCCATGTGCACCGCCACCGAGACGATCGACCTGGCGCTGGCCAGCGAGGGCGTGGACATCGCGGCCTCCTTTGCCGACGATTCGCCGATGGACCCGGATGCTTCCTCGCGCATGCGGTGGGATGGCGCCTTTGCCTTCCAGGACGCGCGCCTCGAGCTGAGCCCGACGACGGCGGTCTTTTCGGACATCGACGGCCACCAGGTCAACTCACCCGACCGGCGCCAGCCGCTCGGCTCGTTCACGATCTTCAGCTTCAGCGCGAAGATCGATCCGGTGCCGTCGATGCTGGTCCAGAATCACCGACAGGTGATTCCGGACTTCTATGGCCTCACCACCTCGTTCAATCGCCGCGCCCTCAAGCCGGGGGTGACGGTCCTGGCGGACGAGCCGGGCGCGCCCTGGACCAAGTACGTCCATGGCCAGCGCGGCCAGGGGACGTTCACCTTCTTCGGCGGCCACGACCCGGAGGACCCGCAGCATCAGATCGGCGACGCCCCGACCGATCTCTCGCTGCATCCGCATTCGCCGGGGTATCGCCTCATTCTCAACAACGTGCTGTTCCCGGCGGCCCGGAAGAAAGAGCTCAAGACCTGAATCGTCCGGCCCGCCTGTTAGATTCCCCCGATGTCTGAACGCATCGCGCCGGGTGTGCGCGCCCATCTTGCCGAGGAGATCGCCGCGGCGGAGGGGCGCGAGGTCTCGTTCGTGGCCACCGTGGATCGCGACGGCGTGGTCACGGAGGCGCGGGCCGTGGCGCGGGGGAGGGTCGACATGGTGCTCGCCCTTCCGGGCGCCGCGCGCCGGGGCGAGATGCTGCTGCACAACCACCCGAGCGGTGTCCTCTCCCCGTCCGGCGCCGACCTCAGTGTGGCGGCCCGCCTTCACGACGGCGGGATCGGATTCGGCATCCTCAACAACGATGCCACCGAGCTGTACGTCGTCGTCGAGGTGCCCCGCGAGCAGGCGCGGCGGCGCATCGATCCCTTCGACGTGGTCGCGACGCTCGGCGAAAAGGGCCAGGTCGCCACGGTGCTCGGTCAGTACGAGGACCGGCCGAGCCAGCGGGACATGGCCGCCTACATCGCCGACGGCTTCAACGACGGTGGCGTCCTCCTGCTCGAGGCCGGGACCGGCGTGGGAAAGTCGTTTGCCTATCTCGTCCCGGCACTCGCATGGGCACGCGCCAACGGCGAGCGCACGGTGATCAGCACCAACACGATCAACCTGCAGGAGCAGCTCGTCGGGAAGGACCTTCCGCTGCTCCGCCGCGCGCTCACCACGGCCGATCATACGCCGACCTTCGCGCTCCTCAAGGGGTGGCGGAACTACCTCTGTCTGGCCCGGCTTCACGGTGCCGTCGCCGCCCAGCGCTCACTCCTCGAGCAGGACAAGCTGGCCGAGCTCTACGACATCTCGGAATGGGCGGGACGGACGCCGGACGGGACGTTGAGCGATCTGCCGGTGCAGCCCACCAGCGAGGTGTGGGACGAGGTGAGCGCGGAGCCCGATCTCTGCTCCCGGATGAAGTGCCCGTATTTCGACCGGTGCTTTCTCTTCCGGGCACGTCGCCGGGCGGCCGAGGCGGATATCGTCGTCGTGAACCACCATCTCCTCGCGGCCGACCTCGCCGTGCGCCACGCGTCCGACAACTGGATGGAGGCGGCGGTCCTTCCTCCCTACCAGCGCCTCGTGCTGGACGAGGCCCACCACCTCGAGGACGTGGCGGCGAATCACCTCGGCGCCCAGGTCTCGAGTCGTGGCGCGCGGCGGCTCCTCGCCCGGTTCGAGCGGAACGGCAGGGGCCTGGCGCCCGCGCTCGCGGCGGAGCTTGCGGCCCGCGCCGACCTGATGAGCCGGGCGAGCCTCGACCTGCTCCGGGAACGGCTTCTTCCCGCCGTGGCCGATGCGCGGCGGGCCACGGAGGCGCTCTTCGACCGGCTCCGCTGCCGCCTCGATGGCGCGCCGGCGGGCCAGCTCCGTCTCGACGACGATTTTGCCGGTGACGCGATCTGGAGCGAAGGCCTCACCTTCGATCTCGATGCCGCGCTCACCGCCTATCGGGCGCTGCGCGAGCTGGTGGAGACGATCGCCGACCGGCTCCAGCAGGCGGAGGAGACGGAGCGGCGCTCGCAGCTCCTCCTCGAGATGCGCGGGGTGATCCGGCGGCTGGAGTCGCTCTCGGACGGCCTCAACCGGACGCTGAGGCCGGTGCCGGGAGGCGCGCCCACCGTCCGCTGGCTGGAGCGGAGCGGCCGCCGCCACCAGGAGGTGATGCTCGCGGCCGTACCGCTCGACCTCGCGCCGGTCCTGCGGGAGCTCGTCTTCGACCGCCTGGAAACCGTCGTGCTCACGAGCGCGACGCTCGCCGCCGGGGGCGAGTTCGATTTTCTCGAGTCCCGCGTGGGACTCGCGGGGGAGGATTCGCCGGTCACGGTGAAGGAGGTGTTCGCCTCGCCGTTCGACTTCCCGAGCCAGTGCCTCTTCGGGATCCCCACCGACATCCCGGAGCCCCGCGAGGACGAGTCCGGCCACTCCGAGGCGGTGGCCCGGGTGGTGCTCGACCTCGCGTTCGCCTCGGATGGCGGGATGTTCGTCCTCTTCACGAGCCACGCGGCGCTCCGCCGTGCGGCCGAACGGCTGCGCGATGAAGTCGGCGCCCGGTGGCCGCTCCTCGTGCAGGGGGACGCCCCGCGCGACGTCCTGCTCCGCCGATTCCGCGATGCCGGCAACGCCATCCTCCTCGGCACCGACTCCTTCTGGGAAGGCGTGGACGTTCCGGGGCGGGCGCTCCGCACGCTCGTACTCACGAAGCTACCTTTCAAGGTTCCCTCGGAGCCCGTGACCGCGGCGCGGCTCGAGCGACTCGCCGAGCAGGGCGAGGATGGCTTCATGGGCTACCTGCTCCCGCACGCGGCCCTCAAGCTGAAGCAGGGGTTCGGCCGGCTGATCCGGAGCCGCCAGGATGCGGGGGTCGTGGTCCTCCTCGACAGTCGCGTCGTCACCAAACGTTACGGGCCCCTGGTGCTCGGCGGACTCCCCCGCGCTGACCGGGTGGTGGGCACCTGGGCGCAGGTGCGCACCCGGTGTGAGGACTTCTTCGCACGGTACGGAATTGGAGCGAGCGTATGATGAATGGGCGTCCCACCAAGATCGTCTGTGTCGGCCGGAACTATGTCGCGCACGCAAAGGAGCTCGGCAACGAAGTTCCCGAGCGGCCGATGCTCTTCCTGAAGCCGCCCAGCGCGCTGGTCGCCTCGGGCGCGCCCATCGTGCTTCCTGCGGCCTCCGAGCGGGTCGAGTATGAAGGCGAAATCGGCGTGGTGATCGGCCGGACACTCCGGCACGCCTCGCCTGCGGAGGCCGAGAGCGCCATTCGCGGATTCACCTGCATCAACGACGTCACCGCGCGTGACCTGCAGAAGTCCGATGGACAGTGGGGCCGGGCCAAGGGCTTCGACACCTTCTGTCCCGTCGGGCCCGTCGTGGCCGAAGGGCTCGACTGGCGGACCCTCCAGCTGACCACCCGGGTGAACGGGGAGGTCCGCCAGCAGGGCGCGAGCACCGACATGAACTTTTCGATCCCCGAGCTGCTCGCCTACATCAGCGGCGTGATGACGCTCGAGCCCGGCGATTACGTCGCCACCGGAACGCCGGCCGGCGTCGGACCGCTCGCGGCCGGCGATGTGGTCGAGGTGGAGATTTCGGGCGTGGGGGTCCTGTCGAATCCCGTCGTCGCGGAGGACCGGCCGTGATCCAGACGAGCGAGCGGATCGGACGACTCCCGGGCTATCCGCTCGCGGAGATTCCGGCGATCAAGCGCCGCCTGATCGAGGCGGGCGTGGACGTGATCGACATGGGGGCGGGGGATGCCGACGCCCGGCCGCCGCAGCCGGTCGTGGATGCGCTCATCGCGGCGATGGCGGAGCTGCGCTACCACAAGTACGGCTTCCAGCAGGGCCTCCCCGAGTTTCGCGAAGCCTGCGCCGCGTTCGTCGAGCGCCGCTTCGGGCAGCGCTTCGATCCCTACACCGAGATCCTCCCGCTCATCGGATCGAAGGAGGGGCTCTCCCACATGCCGCTCGCCGTCTGCAACGCGGGCGACGTGGTGCTCGTGCCGGAGCCGGGCTATCAGGCGTATATCGGTGGCGCGGTCCTCTCGCTCTCCGAGCCGCACATCTGCGGGCTCCGCCCCGAGCACGACTTCCTCCTGGACTGGGAGAGCATTCCGTCGCCGGTGCTCGACCGCACGAGGGTCGTGTACCTCAATTATCCGAACAACCCCACGGCGGCGATCGCGCCGATGGAGTACCTGGAGAAGACGGTGACGATCTGCCGGAAGCGCGGCATCCTGATCGCGTACGACAACGCGTACGCGGACGTGACCTTCGACGGCTACGTCGCGCCCAGCATCTTCGAGATTCCCGGCGCGCGCGATGTCGCCGTGGAATACCTCTCGCTCTCGAAGAGCTACTCGATGACGGGGTGGCGCCTCGGCTATGCGGTCGGCAACCCGCGCCTCATCGGCGCGCTCGTCCGGGTGAAGAGCTACGTGGACACCGGCCCCTGGCTCGCCATCCAGAAGGCGGCGTGCACGGCGCTCGAACGGAGCGAGGAGTTCGTCGCGCCGCTCCGCGCCGAATTCCAGCGCCGGCGTGATGCCGGAGTCAGCGCGCTGCGGGAGACGGGCTTCGATGTCGAGTCGCCCAGGGCCGCGATGTACCTCTGGGTGCCGCTCCCCGCGGGCGTCAATTCGCAGGCGTTTGCGCGCCGGGCGATGGAAGAGACGGGGGCGATCGTGCTCCCCGGGAGCGGCTTCGGCCCGGCGGGGGAGGGGTTCTTCCGGATCGCCCTGACGGTGGGAAGCGAGCGGCTCGCCGAGGGGATCCGCCGGCTCGGCGGGGTGCTCGCCGGGATGTCGCGGGATGCCGGTGCGCCGGCCGCTCGAGCTTAGCCCGCCGCCCCCGCGGCGACTTTCCCGCCTCGCCCTTGCCCTGAGCGCGGCGCTGCACGTCGTGCTCTTCGCCACGCTGAGCATCGAAGGAACGCCGCCGTCGGGGCCGCTGCGCGTTCCCCGACCGACGGTGCGCATCATCGATCTTCCCCCGCCGGCGGCCGCGCCGGCCCCCCTCGCCCGGCGTGGGCCTCCCGCGGCGGTGAGCCCCGGTGCGCGCGCGGCGGCGCAGGGAGCGCAGGTTGCCTTCCCGCCGGCGGCCGTCGCGGAAGCCCGGACGCCTGCGCCAGATTCGGGACGGAGCCCGGGGGCGCGGGCACCGGCCCGCATCGGCGCCGGGATCGCCCGCGGGAAGCTCTGGGTCGAGCCGCTTCCCCTTCCGCCGCGCGAGCTGGCGCGGCGGCTCACGGGCTCCCACGCCGAGCTCGTGGACAGCGCTGTGACGGCGGTGATCCAGGCGTTCCTCGACTCCGTCGCCCAGGACCCCGCATCGCGGGCCGTGGCCCTGCCGAGCTGGACGACGTCCATCGCCGGAACGAAGTTCGGGCTCGATTCGAAGTATCTTTATATCGCCGGCCTGAAGATTCCGGCCGCGGTGCTCGCGCTCCTGCCGATCCCGTCCACCGGGAACGAGCTCAAGGCGTTCGACCGCTCGGGGCAGATGTATCAGGACCTGCGGCAGGCGGCACAGCGGGCGGACAACGTCGCCGAGTTCAAGGAGGCGATCCGCGAGATCCGGGAGCGCACGGAGCGGGAGCGCGAGTTCGAGCGGAATCAGCGGAGCGAGCCACCGCGCGGCGACACGCCGGTCCTCGAGAGGGAGACACCAGATCAGTGAAGCTGCTCGATACGGAAGAGACCATCGTCCTCGTGACGGGATCGGGCGAAGGCGCGATCCAGCGCGACCGTCCCCTCGCCCTCTGGCTCCAGGCGGAGATCGCCCGCCGCGGCGACGGGCAGGCGTACCGGCGCGCCGTCGTCACCGATGACGCCTGGTATCTCGAGAGCGGCGTGTTGCACCAGCACCCCACGATCGCCATTGGCGGTCCCGGTGCCAATGAGGTCATGCAGCAGTTCGCGCCGGCGCTCCCCACCGTCTTCAACGACGAGGAGCGGGTCTACGTGCAGGCGGATCTGGACGGGGAGGTCAAGCGGGTGGGACTCTGGGGGGCCGATGCCGCCTCCACCTCGGCGGCCGTCGACGCCTTCGTGGTCCATGGATTTCTCGACGACCTGCTCCGGCGGATCTGGCGGTTCAGGACCGAGATGGTGGTCTGACTACAGCCCCAGCAGGTCCGCCAGCGCCCGGTCCACCACTTCCGACGTCTTTCCCTCGATGATCTTCATCAGCACGTCCGCCGCCTCGTGGGGGAGGCTGTCGGGGTGCACGCGATCGCGCTCGTAGCGGACGATGTTCCCGAGGGGAAGCGGCGTCACGCCCGCGTCCTCTTCCTCCTCCTCTTCGTCATCCTCGCCAAGGTCGTCGCCCGCGGTGTCGGCGACGGCGGCTTCGTATCCGGCCCCGGGCACGCTCGCGGCCCACGGCTCATCGGCCTCCTCCTCCTCGTCCTCCTCCTCGTCGAGATCCGGAACGGGCACCATCGCAAAGAGCTGGCACTGGAGGCCGGGAGGCGACTCCCGTGCGACGAGCACCACCGGCACCGGCTCATCGAAGAGGCCGTACTCCTCGAT
>DASTYH010000061.1:0-2842 GCA_035765075.1 Gemmatimonadales bacterium | reverse complement strand
GGTCCGCGCGGCGTCGGCAGGCTCGGCGCCATCGGGCGGCCGCGGCGGAAGCGGCTTGCCGCGGAAGAGGAGCTGCACCTCCTCCTGGTCGATCGTCTCCCGCTCGAGGAGTGCCTGCGCGACCCGATCGAGCAGGTCGCGGTTCTCGGAGAGTATCTGCCGGGCACGGTCGTACGCCGCGTCGAGCAGCCCCTTGACCTCCTCGTCCACCACCTGCGCGGTATGCTCGGAAATCTCGCTTCGGCGCGCGAGCTCCCGCCCGAGGAAGATCTCCTGCTCCCGCTCGCCCACGGCCATCATGCCGATCCGGTCGCTCATCCCGAACGTCGTCACCATCTGGCGCGCGATGTTCGTCGCGATCTGGATGTCGCTTCCGGCCCCCGTGGTGACCTTGCCTGGCCCGAAGACGAGCTCTTCGGCCACGCGGCCGCCGAAGCTGATCGCGAGCCGCCCGATCAGGAATTCGCGGGTGTGCCCGTAGCGGTCCTTCTCGGGGAGCGAGTACATGAGTCCGAGTGCGCGCCCGCGGGGCACGATCGTGACCTTGTGCACCGGATCGGCGCCCTCGGTATGGAGCGACACGACGGTGTGGCCGCCCTCGTGATAGGCGGTGAGCCGGCGCTCGTCCTCCGTGAGGACGAGGCTCCGGCGCTCCAGGCCGAGGGTGACCTTGTCCTTCGCATCCTCGAAGTCCTGCATGTCCACGAGGCTCTTGTTCCGCCGCGCCGCGAGGACGGCGGCCTCGTTCACGAGGTTGGCGAGGTCGGCGCCGGCCATGCCGGGGGTGGACTTGGCGATCGTCTCGAGCTTCACGTCGCCCGCGAGGGGGATCTTCCGCGTGTGGACCCGGAGGATGCCCTCGCGGCCCTTCACGTCCGGCGCATCCACCACGATCTGCCGGTCGAAGCGGCCGGGGCGCAGGAGCGCCGGGTCGAGCACGTCGGGCCGGTTGGTGGCGGCGAGGAGGATCACGCCGTCGTTCGACTCGAAGCCGTCCATCTCCACGAGGAGCTGGTTGAGCGTCTGCTCGCGCTCATCGTGGCCGCCGCCGAGACCGGCGCCGCGATGCCGGCCGACCGCATCGATCTCGTCGATGAAGATGATGCAGGGCGCATGCGCCTTCCCCTGCTCGAAGAGGTCGCGCACCCGGCTCGCGCCCACGCCGACGAACATCTCGACGAAATCGGAGCCGGACATGGAGAAGAAGGGCCGCCCCGCCTCGCCCGCCACCGCCTTGGCGAGCAGCGTCTTGCCGGTGCCGGGCGGGCCGACGAGGAGCGCGCCCTTGGGGAGCCGCCCGCCGAGCCGGGTGAACTTCTGCGGATCCTTCAGGAACTCGATGATCTCCTGGAGCTCCACCTTTGCCTCGTCGGCGCCTGCCACATCGGCGAACGTCACCTTCGGCGTATCCCCCGCGAGGAGCTTCGCCTTGGACTTGCCGAAGGCAAAGGCGCGGCTTCCTCCCTGCTGCAGCTGGCGCAGGAAGAAGAACCAGAGCCCGATGATCACGATCCAGGGCAGCGCCGCGATGATGATCGCCGTGAGCCCGCCCCGCTGCTCGCGGGCCTTGATCCGGACCCCCGCGTCCTCGAGCCGGCGCACGAACTGCTCGCTGTCCGCCACCGGGAGCAGCACCTTGAACGTCTTCACCGGCCGGCCCGCGACGGGGACCGGCGCCTTGAATTCGCCCTCGATGTATTTCCCGTCGAAGATTTCGACGTTGCTCACGTTCGCGCCGTCGAGCTGCTCGCTGAACTGGGTATACGAGATGTCCTGGGCGTTCGTCCGCTGGCCGTTCATCAGCTGGAACAGCGCAAGCGCCAGCAGGGCCACGAGGACCCACAGCGCCAGGTTCTTGCTCACGTTGCCCCAGCTGGCCTTGGGCGGCCGGGGCGGAATGCGATCAGCCATCTACTCCAGATCCCCGATGAACGGGAGGTGACGAAAGTTCTCTGCATGGTCGAGCCCGTACCCGACGAGAAATGCGGGCGGGGCATCGAAGCCGACGAACCGGAGCTCGGCCGGCGGGTCCGGCGCCACGTGCTTGTCGAGGAGCGCGCAGATCGCGAGGCTCTTCGGTCGCCGCTCCCCCAGCAGGCCGCACAGGCGCTTCAGCGTGCGGCCCGAATCAATTATATCCTCGACGACGAGGATGTGTTTGCCCTCGAGCTCCGTTTCCGGGTCGTAGAGCAGGCGCACGGTGCCGCTCGACACGGTCCCGGCGCCATAGGAGCTGGCCACGAGAAAGTCCACGTGAATCGGGCGCTCGATCTCCCGGACAAGGTCGCTCAGGAAGATGAAGCTCCCCTTGAGCAACCCCAGCACCAGCAGGTCCCCCTCCGGATACGCCGCGGTGATCTCGGCGCCGAGCTCCTGCACCCGGCGCCGGATCGTGGCCTCGTCGAACACGATCGACTTCATGCGGCGTCCGCCGGTGCGGCGGAGGACTTCATTCGTACGCGACGTCGACACGCAATGCCTCCGCGCCCTCTCGGGGGATGAGCGCCTCGGTCCGGCAGACACCCGGCACCCAGACGGCTTCGCCAGCCACATCGATCACGGCCCATCCGGCGCGCCGCGATCGGGACACCCGCGCATCCTGGAAACAGCGAACCACCAGCCGACGGCCGACGCCACCGAGGGGAACGATCCGCTCCCCGGGCCGCGGGCTCCGGATCGTGAGCGGGCCGGGCGGTACCCAGGCCGTCATCCCGCCCCGCTCCTGGACCCGCGGCGCCGCTTCCCGCGTCAGCCGGACCCGCCAGCGACCCCACCGCGCTTCCTCTTCATCGCCACTGAGGGTGAGCGCGGGCTGGTTCGCCGCTTCCGCCGGATAGACCCG
>DASTYH010000060.1:0-6261 GCA_035765075.1 Gemmatimonadales bacterium | reverse complement strand
CCTCTGCGTTCTCTGCCCCTCTGCGGTAGAGGTCAGGGGACCGCCGCCGGCACCGGGGCCGTCCCCCCGCGCGCCGGAACCTGGCCGCATGCGCTCAGGTCTCGGGCACCGAGCGGCGCGGGGTGACGGCGTTGGACATGAGGAGGCCCGCGACGAGCGAGACGGCGATGACCAGCATGCTGAACGCCGTTTCGATGCCGGAGACCACTTCCCGCTCCATGAGGGCGCTGAGGCTCCGGTAGCCGATGCTCCCGGGGACGAGGAGGAGGATGCCGGGAACGACCAGCACCTGGGACGGGCGGTCGAGGACGCGGGCGAAGAGGTTGCTTGCGGAGCCGACCACGAAGGCGCCGACGAACGCGCCGAGCTCGGGGCCGAGGACCCCCGTGCCGAGGCGGCTCCCGTAGAACGCGAGCACGCCCATCAGGATGATCCAGGGGATGTCCCGCTGCTCCGCCTTGAGCAGCACGGTGAAGCCGAGCGGTGCCACGATGAGCGCGAGCAGGTTGGTCCACGCCGGGATCGCCGCCGGCTGGACCGTCGGAGAGGGGCCGAAGACCGACGCGGCGAGGGTGTTCCCGAGCGCCACGCCGAAGGTGATCCCGAGAAACGTCATGAAGGCGCCGCTCAGCCGTGCGGTGCCGGAGAGGAGGTGGCGCGTCGAGAGCTCGGTGAGCGCGATGGTGAGCGTGAAGCCCGGGACGAGGACGATGAGCCCCGCCATCGTGGCGGTGAAGACCGAGAACGGCGTCACCGCGGTCGCCGCGGCGGCGGCGAGAAAGGCGGCGGTGAGCGAGGCCGCCGTCTCGAAGATGCGCGCCACCGCGGCGAAGCGCTGGGCGACGAGCGCGAGGAGCCCGATGACCAGTCCGAGCGCCGCCCCGGCGACGATCTCGCGAACGCCGCCGCCCAGGAAGCGCGTCGCCGCGCCCGAGGTGAGTCCGAAGGCCAGCGTCGTGAGGAGCGGCCCGTAGCGGGAGGGCGCCGCCTGGATCACCGCGATCCGCTCCGACCCTTCGCGCGGGCTCAGCTCCCCGCGGAGCACCTGTGACGTCAGCCGGTCGAGCGCGGAGAGCTTCCCCAGGTCCTGCTCCGCCGGCTCGACCCGGATCAGGTGCGTCCGCTGCCGCTCGAGCTTCCCGAAGGAGACGAGAATCGAGGTCGGCGTGGAGAAGAACTGCGCCTCGACGCCGAGCTGGTGCGCCGCCGCCGCCAGGACGCCCTCCAGCCGGTGCGCCGCATACCCGCATCCGTGCAGCGCCCGGCAGAGCGACAGGATGAAGTGCACCGTCTCCGCCGGGACGTCGTCCCTGCGCCGCGCCGGGTGGTTCAGCGTGTCGGTCAGCTCGGGAATGTCGGGAAGCATGGGACCTAATTAAGCGGATGTCCGGGATTTGAACCACGGAGGCACGGAGGCTCGGAGGAGACTGCCGGAGCCTCCTCGGAGCGGTGTTGTGCGCCTGGCGGGCGTCGGTGAGGTGATCTTGTGGCGTTACCCGTGGGCTCCGGGCGCTTAATGCGCAAGGTGCTCACAGACAATCAGAAGTGGATGCCGGCGTGACGTTCCGCCTCGCGCTCGTTCAGGGAGCCCTCCGGGCAGTTTCCTCCGTGTCTCCGCGCCTCCGTGGTTCAAGACGACGATCAAATGCCAGGAGCAGCCGGAGGAGCGCGGCGGGCGCGGAGGATCGCGGTGCCGTAGCCGATGAAGACGGTGGCCACGGCGATGATGATGAGCGCCCTGGTGCTGATGGGCAGCTCGCGGCCGAGCCAGGCGAGGAAGAGAAACTTCGGGAAGCGGCCGAGGAAGAAGGCGAGCACGTATTTCCGGAGGGGAAAGCCGGCAAGCACGCCGAGGATGCGCGCCGCCCAGTCGGGGGCGGGGGTCCAGGCGAAGAGCCACACGACGAGGAACGGCTTCTTCTCGAAGAGCTTCACCAGCCGCCCGCTCACCGCGCGCTCCCGCAGCCGATCGAGCTGCGGGATCCCCGCCATCCAGTTGTACACCTTGTAGTTGAATGCCTCGACGCCGCAGCTGAGCGTCGCGCCCACCACGGCGATCAGGAGCGGCGGATAGAGCTTGCCGAAGACCATGAGCACCGGCTCGTAGGCCGCCGGCAGGAGCGGCGACCAGGGCCCGTGCACCCACAGGGTGGCGACGATGAACGAGCCGAACTGTCCGAACTCGGCGAAGCTCTCAGGCACTCATCGTTTCCCAGAGTCGCACGTCCACCTTCTGGTGCCGGCTCACCGCCACGACGTACGCCCCGATCACCACCAGCCAGATCAGCACGTAGGCCGGCACGAAGCGCTGCCGGAGGCGGAGCCACTCGGGAAAGACCACCGGCTTCCCGGCGAACTTCCCCCGCGGCTTGCTCGGGAAGAAGAAGGTCTTGTACGTCTCGGTCGTCATGATCACGAAGCCCTCCGCCGCCATCGTGATCAGCACGAGGTCGTCGGTGAGCAGCGAGACGAGCACCGCGTAGGTCCCCGCCATCACCGGGCTCCGGAAGAACTTGAAGATCTGGAACCCCTCGATCGGCGCGTCCTTCCACGCCCCGCCGAAGGCGGAGATCCACCCCGCGGCGCCGCCCACCAGGAAGATCACCCAGAGCGGCGGCCGCCCGCCGATCGAGCGCTGGAGGAGGAGGATGAGCCAGAGCGTGAGCACCATGATCCCGACGTATCCCACGCCCAGCAGCATGCGGAGCCCGCGGCTCTCCACCGGCTTTCCGAAGACGGCGAACTGCATCGGGATCGTGTACTTCGACTGGTCCTGCTGGCGGAAGAAGGTCTTGTACGCCTCCGCCACCGCGCGCTCGACCACGTAGACCACGCCGAAGAGCACCACGACGCTCGCCGCGTCCACCGGAAAGAGCCCCGTGACCTTCGCGACCAGGAGGGCCACCGCCGTGCCGAAGACCATGCTGCGCAGGTAGACGCGCAGCGAGAAGCCCTCGTGCGGGGCGTCCTTGTACATCCCCCAGATCGAGGAGTGCGCGCCCGCCGTGAAGCCGGTGAGCGCTACGCAGAGCCACGGGTTCATTCAGTCTCCAGAGAACGGGATGGAACGGTACGCGGCCTCGACCAGCTCCAGGTCGCGCCGTGCGCGGGCCAGCGTCATGTGCGGCTCGCGGCCGCTCCGGATGCAGGCGAGGTAGTCGGCGAACATCGCCCGGTAGCCGCTGATGTCGCGAAAGCCGGGAAAGATAATCCGCGGGCGCTTGCCGAACACCGCGAGGAAGAGCCCGTTCGACTCGAAGGCGATCGAGCCCTCGGTGCCGTAGATGCGGGAGAGGCGGAGGCCCTTGAGGAGGGACGGGGTGTCCCAGGCGTGAAAGAGCGTGCCGACGGCGCCTTCGGCGTAGCGGAAGACGACGAGCATGCTGCGCTCGGCGGAAATGTCACCCCGGAGCGAAGCGACGGGGGCCGAAGCAAAGGGCATGTCGTCAGCGGCCGCAGGACGAGGGTAGCCCTGAGTTCTTGTCCCCGTCGCTTCGCTCCGGGGTGACATCCTTGGTGTCAGGCCGGGCCGGTATCCATGCGCCGACTCGACCGTCAACCCGATCCCCCCCATGAGGTTCACCCAGTGAATCCCCCCCTCGAACAGGGCGCCGCCGCCCGCGATCGCCGCATCGTCGCGCCAGCCACCGGTGTCCTGCGCCTTGAGCGCCTTCACGACGAGGTAGCGCACCTCGCCGATGTCGCCCCGGGTGATGACCTCGCGGAGCCGGCGGACGAGGGGGCGGTAGAAGTAGTTCTCCCCCACGAAGACCCGGCGTCCGCTCGACCGCTCCGCCGCCTCGACCCGCTCGAAATCGGCCGAGCGCATGAACGGCGGCTTCTCGACGATCACGTCCTTCCCCGCGGCGAGCGCCGCGAGCGTGAGCTCGAGGTGGCTCACCGTGGGGGTGGCCACGACGACCGCATCCACCCGCTCGTCCTCGATCGCCTCCCGGTAGCTCCCGAACGATGCCACGCCGCTCAGCTCCGACAGGCACGCCTCCGCCCGCGCGGCGTCGCGGCTCGCGTAGAAGCGGGCCACCTCCGGCCACGTCTTCCCGATCAGGCGCGCGTG
Organism: Gemmatimonadales bacterium; assembly: GCA_035765075.1. GTDB lineage: Bacteria > Gemmatimonadota > Gemmatimonadetes > Gemmatimonadales > GWC2-71-9 > CAMLLJ01. The sequence continues at coordinate 2,186 of DASTYH010000060.1, read as the reverse complement.
GCGCCGGGTGATGCTGCCGCAGCCGAGGAAGGCGAGGCCGAGGGTCCGGCCGTCGGGGAGGGAGCGCGCCATCAGGTCCCCGCGCGCGAGCCGGCGAGGGCGTCGCGCGCGCCCGCGCGGAGCTCGGCGGCGAGCGCCGTGGCGGCGCGGAGGGCGTTGGCGGCGATGGTGAGGCTCGGATTGACCCCCGCCGACGTCGGCAGCGCGCTCCCGTCCATCACGCTCAGGTTGGCCACGCCGCGGAAGCGGCAATCGGCGTCGAGCGGCGCGGTGCGCGGATCGCGCCCCATCCGGACGGTGCCGAGCGCGTGCGAGAAGGTCCAGATCCGGTGCCGGTAGAAGGCGAGCGCCCCCGCCTTCCGGAGGATGGCGCGCGAGACGTCGGCCAGGCGGCGCACCGCGGCCTCGTCCCGATCGGAGTAGTGGTGCGTGATGTCGAGCGACGGCATCCCGAACGCGTCCCGACCGGAACCGATCGCCACCCGGTTCCGGTACTGCGGCTGGTCCTCGGCGATCGACAGGAAGCCGGTGATGCGGCTGACCAGCGGCACGAGGAAGGGACCCATCCCCTTCGGCGCCTGCGTGCGGACCAGCGAGATCGGCGGGGTGACGAGCTGCTGGATGCCGCCGAGCCGTCCCGGCGGACCCTTCCCTGCCGGGTCGCCGAGGTAGAGATCGTGGATGGCCAGCTGCTTGTGAAAACGGCCCTCCGGCTCGGGGGGCCGCGCAAAGAGCCCGAAGACGATGCGGTTGCAGTGTCGCATCAGGTAGCGGCCCACCGCATCGCCCGCCGGATTGAGCGCGGCGAGCCCCGAGTCGAGGAGGAGGTGCGGTGTCGCGAGGGAGCCGGCGGCGAGGATGTAGTGGCGGGCGCGGAGCGTCCGGATCTCGCCGCTCGCGGCATCGGCCACCCGGAGCCCGGTGATGCGCCGCCCGTCGTGCTCGAGCCCGAGCGCCACCGTCGCCGGGATGAGCTCCACTCCCTTCCGGGTGAGCGGGCCGAGCACCGTCGTGGCGAGGTCGTTCTTGGCGCTGATCGCGCAGGCAAAGCCGTCACAGGTGCCGCAGCGGATGCACGCGGTGCGTCCCGCGCGGGCGTAGTTGATGGCGACGGGCAGCCGGAAGGGATGGAGCCCGAGCCCGCGGGCGGCGCGCTGCAGGCGCTCCGAGATGGGGACGAGCTCGCCCGGCGGCTCCGGAAACGGCTCGCTCCGCCACGGCTCGGTCGGGTCCTCGCCGGTGGACCCGGCCACCCCGATCAGCCCCTCGACCGCGCTGTAGTGCGGCTCGAGGTCGGCATAGCGGAAGGGCCATTCGGCGCCGGAATCACCGGTGACCTCGGCGTGGGGCTCGAAGTCCTCCACGCGGAACCGGAGCGAGACGCCCCCGTAGAAGACCGAGGGACCACCCACGCAGAAGAAGCCGCCGGTGCGGGAGGTCCCGTGATCGTCCGTCACGTGCCAGGGCACGTCCTCGGTGTAGTGCTCCGAGAGCTGGGCCGCCGCCCCCGGCTCCCAGTTCCCCGGACCCCGTTCCACCCAGCGCCCCCGCTCGACGATCCCCACGCGGAGCCCCGCCCCCTCCAGGGCGTACGCCGCCAGTGAGCCGCCGAAGCCGCTCCCGATGATGAGGACGTCGTGGTCGTGCATTGGCGGGAATTTAATGGGGGGAACGGCGAGGGGCTGGGAGTCGGACGGTCGGACGGTCGGACAGTCGGACGGATGGATGGCGGCCAGGAAAGAGCAGATCGTCCGACCGTCCGTCTGTCCGACCGTCCGACATTCCATCCTTCCGCCCTTCCATCCTTTCACCCTTAGATTCCGCCATGCTCCGCCTCACCACCCTCGGCACCCTCGACCTCCGCGGCCCGGCGGAGGCCAATTGCGCGGCGGTGCTGGCGCAGCCGAAGCGGCTGGGACTGCTCATCTACCTCGCCGCGGCGTCCCCTCGCCGCTTTCACCGCCGCGATTCCCTCCTCGCCCTCTTCTGGCCCGACCTCGACGAGTCCCATGCGCGGGCGGCGCTCCGGCGGACCCTGCACTTCCTCCGGAGCGCCCTCGGCGCCGACGCCCTCGTGGGACGCGGGGACGACGAGGTGGCCGCGGGCGATGGCGTCTGGTGTGACGCCGCCGAGCTCGACGCCGCGCTCGAGCGGGGCGACCTCGGCCGGGCGCTCGAGCTCTACC
>DASTYH010000059.1:0-8155 GCA_035765075.1 Gemmatimonadales bacterium | reverse complement strand
GGAGCGCGCGGTCGTCGAGGGCGGTGCGGTCACGGTGCGGAAGCGGATGCGCGTGACCATGTCGTGCGATCACCGCGTCATCGACGGCGCCACCGGCGCCCAGTTCCTCAGGACGCTGAAGGCAATGCTGGAGAATCCGCTGGCACTGGTGTGGTAGGCGGCGAGCGGTACCGGACAACTTCATACTTACGGGAGACACCGTGGCCCAATTCGACGTGATCGTGCTCGGCGGGGGACCGGCCGGCTATGTGTGCGCCATCCGCTGCGCCCAGCTCGGGCTCGCCACCGCCGTCGTCGAGAAGGACAAACTGGGAGGCGTCTGCGTCAACATCGGCTGCATCCCCACCAAGGCACTCCTGCACAGCGCGCACGCCGCCAGACTCGTGATGCACGAGGCCAAAGAGCTCGGGATCATGATCGGCGGCGAGGTGAAGGCCGACTACGGCGTGGCGATGAAGCGCTCGCGCAAGGTGGCGGACCAGAACTCGAAGGGCGCCGAGTTCCTGATGAAGAAGAACAAGATCACCGTCCTCAAGGGCACGGGCACGCTGGAGAAGGGACGCAAGGTCAAGGTCGGCGCCGACGTGCACGAGGCGCGGAAGGCGGTGGTGATCGCCACCGGATCGCGCGTGAAGGGAATCCCGCAGATCGGGCTCGAGATCGACAAGGTCTCCGTCATCAGCTCCGACGAGGCGCTCTTCCTGGAGCAGGCCCCGAAGTCGATCGCCATCGTCGGCGCGGGGGCGGTGGGGAGCGAGTTCGCCGACATCTTCCATGCCTTCGGGAGCAAGGTGACCCTCATCGAGGCGCTGCCCCGGATCCTTCCCCTCGAGGACCCCGAGAGCTCCGACGCCATCGCCAAGAGCTTCAAGAAGCGCGGGATCGAGGTGCTGGCCGGCGCCAAGGTCAACAAGGCCACGGTCACGAAGGACAAGGTGACGCTCGAGGTCGAGGTCGGCGGCGAGAAGAAGTCGGTCGAGGCGGAGAAGGTGCTGATGGCCGCGGGGCGCGCGGTCAACACCGAGGCGATGGGCTTCAGGGAGGCGGGGGTCGAGCTCACCGATCGGGGCTTCGTGAAGGTCGACCGGAAGACGCTGGAGACGACGGCCAGGGGCATCTACTGCATCGGGGACGTGGCGGGCCCGCCGATGCTCGCCCACAAGGGGAGCCGCGAAGGCGTGCACGTGGCCGAGATCATTGCCGGTCACCATCCCCCCGAGATCAAGTACGACAACGTCCCGAGCGTGACCTACTGCTCGCCCGAGGTGGCGAGCATCGGGCTCACCGAGGAGCAGTGCAAGGAGCAGAAGCTCGAGTTCCAGGTGGGCCGCTTTCCGTTCAGCGCCAACGGCCGGGCGCGGGCGTCCAGCGAGACCGAGGGCTTCGTCAAGGTGATCCGGGGGAAGAAGTACGGGGAGATCCTCGGCGCGCACATCGTCGCGAGCCACGCCTCCGAGATGATCCACGAGCTGGCGGTGGCGCGCGAGAACGAGTTCACCGTCGAGGAAGTGGACCTGGCGGTCCATGCGCATCCCACCCTGAGCGAGGCGATCGCCGAGGCGTGCCTCGATTCGATGGGACGCGTGCTGCACACGTGAGCGCAGGGAGCACCCCTCCCCGCCCCACCAGCATCGGCGGTGAGCCGCTCGATCCGGAAGTGGATCTCGTCCGCCTCGCGGCGCGGGGACTCACGATGGCGGTGCTCGCCGGCATCGGCGCCGCGACGATCGTCCTGGCGCTGGTGCGGCTCCTCCTTGCCGAGCGGGCGCCGTCCGACGTCCCCGATACCGGCCCCGCCTTCTACGTCCTGACCTTCGGCATGCTCGGCGCCATGGCACTCGGCGCCGGCATTGCCTGGTGGCAGCTCGGGCGACTCTCGTCGCCCTTCCGGCGCGGTGTCTTTGCGATGATCGCCGCGTTCGCAACCTTCGTCGGCGCCCTCCTCGCCACCCCGGTCCACTTCCATCTCGGCCTCGCGGGGCTCCTCGGCCTGGGTGCCCTCGCATTCGGGCTCGCGGTCCTCGTCCGGCCTCGCTGATGCGTCCGCTCGACGTGGCGGACCTCGGGCGCCGGCCCTACGCCGATGTCCTGGCGCTCCAGCGGGCGCTCTGTCGCGCGCGCATCGCGGGAGAGCTCCGGGAGGACCTTCTCCTCCTCGTCGAGCACGAGCCCGTCTTCACGCTCGGGCGCGGCACCCGCACCTCGAGCCTTCCGATTGCCCCCGAGCTCCTCAGGAACCATGGCGCTGCGGTCTACGAGATCGAGCGCGGCGGCGACGTGACCTTCCACGGCCCCGGGCAGCTCGTGGGCTATCCCATCCTCGACCTCCGGGCGCACCGTGAGGACCTGCACTGGTACCTCCGCACCGTCGAGGAAGCGCTGATCGAGGCGCTCGTGACCCTCGGCATCCCGGCGGAGCCGAAGCCGGGATACACCGGCGTCTGGTCCCGGGGAGGCAAGCTTGCGAGCATCGGCATCCACGTGAAGCAATGGGTCACGCTGCACGGCTTCGCGCTCAACGTCACCACCGATCTCTCCTGGTTCGACCTGATCGTCCCCTGCGGCATTCCCGCGGTGCGGATGACGAGCGTCGCGCGCGAGCGCGGCGAGGAGCCGGGCCTCTGGGCGACGACACAGCGTGCCGTGGTCACGGCGCTCGCCCGCCGCTTCTCGCGGTCCCCGGCGGAGCGGGATCCGGGAACCCTGGAGGCCATCGCCGGCGTTACCGCTCCATGAGCGAGGAGCGCGTGGACGTACGTGGGGCGCCCAGCCGGCTTCCCCCGGGGCAGGTCGAGACCCGCAAGTGGCCGGTCCTGCACGCAGGATCGGTTCCGGAGGTGGACACGTCGCGCTGGCGCTTCCAGCTGACGGGCCTCGTCGAACGCCCCTTCATGCTCACCTGGCCCGAGCTCCTGGCCCTTCCCCGGCGGGAGACGCGCTGCGACATCCATTGCGTGACACGCTGGAGCCGATTCGACAATCTGTTCGGCGGGGTGCCGGTCCGGGCCCTCCTCCAACGCGCCGGCGTCCTCCCTGCCGCGCGCTACGCGCTCGTGTACGCGGAGCATGGCTTTACCACCAACCTCCCGCTCGCCGATCTCGACCGCGAGGCAAACCTCCTCGCCCTGACGCACGACGGCGTGCCGCTCACGCCTGAGCATGGCGGGCCGGTGCGACTCCTCGTCCCCCATCTCTATTTCTGGAAGAGCGCCAAGTGGGTCACCGGCATCGAGCTCCTGGTGGAGGACCGGGCCGGGTTCTGGGAGGAAGGGGGCTATCACATGCGGGGCGATCCCTGGAGCGAGGAGCGGTTCCGCCGGCCCGATCCGGTCCGGATGCGGCGCGGAGAACGCTGACGAATCGGGTTGCCTTTGCGGTCCGAATCCGCCATCCTCCGTACATGGCAGAAGAGACCCGACGCAGGCCGCCGGAAGAGCAGGCCGAAGACCGGATTCGGCAGATTCTGGGGGCCGCGGCGACATGGGCGCGGGAGGCGCCCGATGCGCTCGAGCCCGCGATCCGCGCCGTCTGCATCCGTCTCGCCGAGATGGTGGCGGACCAGCGCAACTATCTGGCCCCCCTCCCCGAGCAGCAGGAGGCGGAGCGGAGCGCCGTGCTGGCGCTCATCGCCGAGCGCCTCCGCTCCCCCCAGGTGACACGAGGCATCGAAACGCATCTGGAGTCGCTCGCGGAGCTGGAGCTCCGCTCCACCGGCTCCTGGTCGCTGGTATCCGGGGCCCAGGGCCAGTGGATCGATACCGCCATCCGCTATCTGGAGAACTGCGGTCGTCAGCTGCCGGAAGGGGAGCAGCCGGGGGATTACTGGGCCGACGACGTCGTCGCCGGCATCATCGCCTCCGCCCGGGCCCTGATCGGCGTGGACGAGCTCCATGCACGCACCGAGGCGCGATACTCCGGTGGAGTGCCGCGCCCCGTTCTACCGCCCGAATAGCGCCGGCCGCGCGCCGGCCGCCCCTCGGCCGGCGCTACGCCTCGACCGCTTCGGCGTCGGCCTCTTCCGCCTCGTCCTCCGCGTCTTCCGCCTCGGCCTCGCCCATCCGCGCCCGGATCGTTCCCTTCTCGCCCAGCAGCTCGAAGAAGCGACCGAAGATCTCGATCCCATCCCAGAGCTGCTGGAGCTCGAGCTTTTCATTGGGGGAATGGAGCCCGTCGTCGGGGAGGCCGATGCCCGTCATGATCACCGGCGCGCCGGCCGCGGCGAGCGCGGACACGATCGGGATCGAGCCGCCGGCGCGGACCGGCACCGCCTCGCTTCCCGTCTTATCCTCGAAGGCCTGATCGAGCAGCTCGAAGACCGGGTCGGAGACGTCCATCTGGACCGGGTCCGCACCATGAAGGATGTGCACCTCGACGTCGGCCCATTTCGGCGCGAGCGCCGCAACGGCCTTCCGCAACTGCTTCACCACCTTCTGGAACTTCTGGCCGGGGACGAGGCGGAGGCTCACCTTCGCGGTGGCGGCCGCCGGGATGACGGTCTTGGCTCCCTCGCCGATGAATCCACCCTTGATCCCGTGAATCTCGAAAGTCGGAAGCGCCCAGACCCGCTCGTGCACCGAGTAGCCCTTGAGCCCGGTGAGCGAGCGGGCGGTGACTTCGCGGGCGAGGAACTCGTCCTTGTCGAAGGGCAGGCCCTTCCACGCCTTCCGCTCCACCTTCGAGGGCTCCTCGACCGACTTGTAGAGTTTCGGGATCCGGATCTCGCCGTCGGCGCCCTTGAGCTCGCTCAGGAGGCGTACCAGCGCCTCCAGGGCATTCGGCGCGACCCCGCCGTAGGTCCCCGAGTGGAGGTCGCGCTGCAGCGTCCGCAGCGAGATCTCGGCGTAGCAGATCCCGCGGAGCGCGGTGTACACCGCGGGTATGCCCCGGGCGTAGTAGGCCATGTCGCAGACCAGCACGGCGTCCACATCGACCCGGTTGGGCTCGGCGCGCAGCAGATCGGCCACCACATGGCCACCCGATTCCTCCTCGCCCTCGATCAGGAACCGGACGTTGAGCGGCGGATTGCCATCGGCGTCGCGGGCCGCCTCGTACGCCTTGAGCAGGCAGTAGACCTGGCCCTTGTCGTCGGCGGTTCCCCGTCCGTAGAGGCGACCCTCGCGGACCGTCGGCTCGAAGGGCGGCGTTTCCCACTCCTCGAGCGGGTCCGGGGGCTGGACGTCGTAGTGGCCGTAGATCAGGAGCGTCGGCCGGCCGGGCACCTCGGGGCCCTCCGCCCACACGACGGGGTGCCCTTCGCCTTCCACGAGATTGACCACCGGGCACCCGAGCCGCCGGAACTCGTCCATGAGCCAGACGGCGGCGCGTCGACAGTCCGAGGCATGGCTCGGCAGTGCGCTCACGCTCGGGATCGCAAGGAATTCGGTGAGCTCGCGCAGCATCCGCGCCTGCTCCCGCGCTACGAAGTCGGTATCCATACGGAACTCCGGATGATGTAAATCACACCACTGGCTTTGGAAGCTACATCGCACCGGCAAAGGGGGGAACCAACTCGGACGAATTCACGCCGATCGGGCAATCCGGTGAGGTGTCTCACAGCGGCGGGGTGGCCGAACCGGTATCGTGTCGCCCTTTGGCCGGAGCCAACACCGTGGCCCCCGGCACCATCGCACAGCGTGAAGGAGCATATGAGATGAGGAGATTTCCGATCGTCGCGGCCGGAGTGGCCCTGAGCCTGGTCTTCGCGGGTGAGGCCGCGGCGCAGGACGTCACGCCGCCGATGAGCCGCGACACGACCAAGGCGGAGAAGCCCCGCACCGACACCTTGCAGGCCGACACCACGCGCGGTTACCGCGCCATGGCGACGCCGACCCCGTGCGTCGTCCCGGCCGACGTGGCCAGCGCCCGTGATGCCGCGAAGCTCGAGCCGGGCCGCGATGCGGCGCGCGCCGACACGATGGGTCCCGCGATCATCCGTCGCGACAGCATTCCCGGGAAGTCGGCCGATTCGGCGGCAGCTCCGGGCGCAATCCAGGAGCAGCGCGCCGAGGCGCGCGCGGCCGACGTGGCGGCAGGCGTTCCGGCCGACTCGGCCAAGCCCGGCGTGGCGCTCCCGAGCGAGATCGCGCAGGCCCAGGTGAACTGCGACACGATGGGGCAGATGACGCCGGGAACCCCGGTGGACACGGCCAAGGCGCGCGAGCTCCCCGGACTCATGGGAAAGCCGGCCCCCGGTGACAGCACTGCCGGCAACGCGGCGGACAAGCCGAAGGACGAGCTCGACAAGCCGAAGGACGACGCCGACAAGCCGAAGGACGCGGTCGAGGCCCCGACGAACGACTGAACTGGCAGGACCGTCTGGCGGCTGAACGTCAGATGGGAAACGGGTGTCCGGAGCCCACGCTCCGGACACCCGTTTCATTTCCCGGTCAGCGCACTCTCGAGGCGGCGGAATGCTTCATCCCCTTCCGCGCCCTCCATCAGTGTCCGAAGCTCCCCCACCGCCCGTCCGATGTCCTCTCCATGCAGGCGATACCACCGGTCGAAGAGATCGAGCCGGGTGCGGTAGAGCATCACCCCGATGAGGCGCGCATTGTTCACCGGGCGCTCCGGCATGGGGGTGACGACAATGGTCCGGAGCGAGTCCCCCACCGGCCCCTCCAGCTGCTCCCGCGACCACCGCCCCGCCTCGATCCGTCCCGAATCGAGCGCTGCGGAGTCGGGCTTCGTTCCGTAGAACGCCTCGAGCCGCGCGGTAAGCTCGGCGTAGAAGGCCCCGAGAACCGCTTCGTCGTGCAGCCGGTCGGCTGCGCGGCGCGCGGAGGCGGTGTCCCCGCGCGAGTGAAAGAACGCCTCGGCCGCGCGGTAACCGGCCATCTGCGCAAAGCTCTCGTTGAAGGGCGTCGCGCTCTTCACGTACAGCGAGTTGTGGGCGATCTCGTGGAAGACGGTGGCCGCGAGCTCGATCGAGTCACGCGAGAGCGCGGTGGAAAGCAGTGGATCGTTGAACCATCCGAGCGTCGAGAAGGCGCCGGCGGGACGAAGATAGACATCGTAGCCGCGGGCCTCGAGCCTGGCAGCCGCGCGGCGGCCGTCGTCGGCATCGAAGAACCCCTTGTACGGCATGCGGCCCACGATCGGCCACTTCCAGGTGTAGGGGCAGATGCAGTCCTTCGGCGCCGCCTGCAACACGAGGAGGAGGGTGTCGCGGCCGACGTCCGAATAGGTCGTGTACGTCTCGCCGGCATCGAGCCCCAGCCCGACGGCGTAGTCGCGGGCGTCGAGCACGAGCTGGAACGTGGATCGGAGATTCGGAGGGGTGGCGGAATCCGCGGCGAGCTTCTCGATGGAGCGCGCCGCGGCGAGAATGCGCGTTTCCTCGAGCCCGGCACGGCTCAGGTAGCGCACGTCCTCGCTCGCGACGTAGGCGGCGCTCCCGCCGAGGACGAGCGCGCCGATCGCGATGAGGAAGATCATCCGTGTCCTTCGGCGCACGCCGGCCCGGCTACCTGACGCGGGCGATCCCGATCCGGGGGGCGGCGACGCTGGATCCGATCGCCTGGGACGTGGCGTCGGTGAGGTGGAGGGTGACCGGATCCGCCAGCGGCGATTGCACCACCCGCAGATGGCGGCCCGAGCCGGCCCTGAGCGTCCCCTGCCGCGAGTAGGTCCCGGTGAGCGTGCTGTCGGGCACGAGCGGATAGGGGCGCGGGTAGGTGCCGGGCGACTGGGCGTTGAACGCCTCGAAGGTCTGCCGGAAGTTCCAGCTCTCGTACTGGAGCCGCGGGCTGTCCGGCAGGAACCCGGCGAGGTTGTCGAGATAGTTGGCGAGCTGCCACTCGGGAACGAGCGTGCCGAACGGGACGCCCGTGACCGTGGCGACGTTTGCCGCGCCCAGCGCACTCGTGCCCACGAGGGCGCGGGTCACGGCCGTCCCGTCGGGGTCGCTCCCGCCGAAGTGATCGGCCAGCCAGCGCACGAAGAGCCAGTTGGCGCCCCGCTCCTCCAGCGTGCCCCCGGAGGCGATCGGCTCGATGAGGAAGTGGAGCTCGACGTTGCTGAGGTAGCGGTAGGCATTGCCCGCGTTCCCGCCGACGAATTCGGTGAAGCAGTCCCCGCCGCAGTGCGCATCGGGAATCCCGCGCCCCCCCAGCTCCTCCGCGAAGTGGGAGAGCCCCTCATTGAGCCAGGTGTCCTC
>DASTYH010000058.1:0-4827 GCA_035765075.1 Gemmatimonadales bacterium | reverse complement strand
ATCCGGTAGGCCGGAATCGCCGCCGGCGGTGGACCCCGCGCCAGGACTCGCCGCACGACCTCGATCTGCTCCACGGGGAAGGCATGCCGCACCAGTGCGGTCGCGCCGAACGAGGGATCTGCACGGCCCGCGAGGTCGGCGACGTGCGCTTCCATGAGCCGGGCCGCGCCCATGCTGTCGCCGCGGATCAGGCGGTCGGTGAGCGCGAGGCTCACCCCTTCGTCCCACCCGAAGGATTCCGAGGTGACGTTCCCCGAGCGGCGGAGGATCTCGATGGCGCGCGCGGCCGCGGCGGTGTCCCGCTCGAGCAGCGTGAGCCACGCCAGGTGCTCCCAGGCAGGGATCAGGTTGGGATTCAGCGTGACGGCGCGGTCCAGCGCGGCCACGGCCTCCTGACGCGACTCGCCCACGGCCGCACCGAAGTGGGTCAGGACGTCGCCATACATCAGCCAGCCGAACCAGTGGTCGGGGTACCGGTGCGTCAGCTCCCGGAGCAGCGAGATCCCACCGCTCACGCTGTCTTCCGTGAGCGCCGTCGCCCGGAGCATCAGTCGCTCCCTGGGCGGGACCTCGTCCGCGTGCGCCTCCAGTGCCGCCGCGAGCGCGGGGTCCAGCGGTTCGCCATGCCATCCCCGCGCGTATGCCGCTCTCCAGTACGCGAGCCAGAACGTGGAATCGGCCTCGATGGCGCGGGTATAGGCCTCGGCCGCTTCGATCCACGCGCCGCGCACGAGCATCTGCTCCCCCGCGAGAAACTCGCGAAGCGCGTCGAACGAACGGGTTCGCATGGCCACATCGAGGCTGGGCGAGGGAGCGTCCCTCCCCTTCCAGATCTGCCGGAGCAATCCTCGCACAATCGAATCGGTGATCGCGCCGATCGAATCAGGGAGCGCCGTCACCGAAACCCGCGCGAGCGGCGCGCCGGTGTCTGCGGCCGAGAGCATGACGTCGGACCGGACGCTCCTCCCGATCCGCACGAGGCTGCCGTGGAGCGCCGCGCCCGCGCCGAGGTCCCGCGCCATCCGCATGGCGCCGGCCAGTCCGCCGGGCGGCTCCGATCCGGCCCGGAGCAGCACAGTCTGCGCATCCACGGCGCGCACGCCTCCGATGCCGTCGAGGGTCTGGCTCACCGTGACGACGAGATCCCGTCCGAGCCGGGCGAGCGCGCTGTCATCGCTGGCGGGTACGAGGGGCATCACCGCCATCACCGATGCGGGGCCCGTGATGCTTCCCCCCTCGCTGCGGGAGAGGACGAGTCCCACCGCTCCCGCCGTCGCCACGATCAGGACGATGGCGACACCCGCGCGCTTCCGGCGGCTTCCACCCGCGAGCGCCGCTCGCACGTATCCTGTCCCGGACCCCGCCGCTTCCCCCAGCGCTCGCGCGAATTCCCCGGGAGTCGGGAAGCGATCCGCAGCCGCGCGCGCCATGGCGCGGGCGAGCACGTCGTCGACCTGCGGAGGGCATCGATCGCGGATGATGCCCACGCGGGGCGGCGGCTCCACCACACGTCGGGTCATGGCTGCCTGAGCCTTGCCACGCCCGAAGGGCGGCTCGCCCGTGAGCATCTCGTACGTCACGCAGGCCAGACTGTACTGATCGCTGCGCCCGTCCACGTGCGCGTCCGCTGTCACCTGCTCGGGACTCATGTAGGCCGGAGTGCCCAGTGTCAGGCGGGTCGCGGTGAGCCGGTCTCCGGTGGCAGCCCCGATCGCCCGCGCAATTCCGAGATCGGCGAGTACCGCCTCGCCCGCCTCGAGCAGGATGTTCTCCGGCTTGACGTCCCGGTGGACGATGCCCTGTGCATGGGCATGTTCGAGCGCCGACGCGATGCTTGCCGTAATGCGGACGGTATCGCGGAGCGGGAGCGGCCCCTCCCGATCGAGCCGGGCGCGCAGGGATTCGCCCTGGACGTAGGGCATGACGTAGTAGAGTGTCGCGAAGCCGGGCTCGTCCGGGCGTGCGGGAATCTCGCCGGACTCGAAGAGCGGGAGGATATTGGGGTGGGTCAGCCGGGCGGCGAAGCGTATCTCGCGGAGAAACCGCTCCCCGCCCACTCCGGCGGCGAGCGCGGGATCCAGCACCTTGATTGCCACCGGCCGGTCGTGCCGGAGATCCTCCGCGAGATAGACCGTCGCCATTCCGCCGTGGCCGAGCTCGCGCTCGACCCGGTACCTGTCGCTCAGGGCGGACCGGACGACTTCGAGGAGAGAGGGCATCGCGCTCCTGGCCGGCAATCAGACTACATGGGCCCCGCTGCTGGTGCCATCCAGCGACTGCCCCTGCACCGCAGGCAGGACGCTAGCCCAGCCGCGCCCTCACCTTTCCCCCGACGCCTGTCCCGAAACGGCGGGCCGCGGAGCCGTCGCGCACGGCAATCTCCACTTCCCCACCCGAGCCCAGGTACGCCACGAGGCCGCCGGTCGGAACGTCGCCGAAGGTGCGGCGAAGGCGGCCCACCTCCGTCCCCTCCAACTCGATCGAGGCGTAGGCGGGGAGGTTCTCGGCCGTGAAGTTGGTGACCAGCGTTCCGAAGCGATCCACGTAGATCACCTCGCCCACCAGCATCTTCCCCTCGTGATGGGGCTCCCGGCGGGCGAACCGCTCAGGGATCCCGCCGAAGAGGGGGCCCAGCCGCTCGAGCGCTCCGCCGTTGGCGAGTGCGGCCGCGGCGGGCGCGAAGACGTCACGGCCCTGAAAGGTGGGCGCGCCGCCGACGGGGATGGGGAGGGTCACGATCTCGACGGCGGCCTCGCGAATCACCGCGGTGAAAATGCCGTTGTCGGGTCCGACGAAGAGCTGGCCATGCGCCCGCAGCGCAAATGCCGCCCGGCTCGTTCCCACGCCGGGGTCGACGATGGCGAGGTGGATCGTCCCCTTCGGGAAGTGGCGCCAGACCCGTCCCAGGATGTAGGCCGCCGAATGCACGTCGCCGGGCGCCAGGGCGTGGGTGATGTCCACGAGCGAGGCGTCCGGCGCTTCCGAGAGGAGCCGCCCCTTCACCTCGGCGACGTACGAGTCGGAGGTCCCGAAATCGGTGAGGAGCGTGACGATGGGCATCGAGGGGCGGTCGGCTACCCTCGCATGATGGGCAGCGAAACGGTCGCACGCGCCGCGGCGGCGTGGATGCGCTCCGCCACCTCTCGGAGCGCTACGGCGGCCGGCGAGTCGGGCGCTCCGACGACGACCGGCACGCCCTCGTCCGCCGCCTCGGCGAGCCCGGGCTGGAGTGGAATCGATCCCAGGAGGGGCGCACCGATCTCATCGGCGAGTCGCTGGCCTCCGCCGGAAGAGAAGAGTTCCCAGCGCCGGCCCGTCTCGGGATCGGTAAAAGCGCTCATGTTCTCGACGATGCCGAGCACGGGCACGCCGACCTTCTCGAACATCCTGGCGCCCCGAAGCGCATCGCCCACGGCCATCTCCTGCGGCGTCGTCACGATCACGGCGCCGCCCACGCTGGTGGCCTGCACCAGCGAGAGCTGCGCGTCACCGGTGCCCGGGGGCAGGTCCACGATGAAGTAGTCCAGCTCGCCCCAGTCCACGTCGCGCAGGAATTGCTGGATGATCTTCATGATGATCGGCCCGCGCCAGATTGCGGGAGCATCCCGCTCGACCAGCAGGCCGAGGGACATGATCCGCACCCCGTGCGCAGCGAGCGGCTGGATCTTCCGGGTGGCGGGGTCCACCATCGGCCGGTCGAAGACGCCGAACATGCGCGGCATGTTGGGGCCGTACACATCGGCGTCCATCACCCCCACGCGGTGCCCCGCCGCCGCGAGCGCCACCGCGAGGTTGGCGGCCACAGTGGACTTCCCCACCCCGCCTTTCCCGGAGGAGATCGCGATGACCTGGCCCAGGTGCGCCATCGGCTCCGGCGCCGGCATCGTCGCCGCAGGCGGGGCACCCGGCGGTGCGTGGGTTGCGGCGGCAGGACCGGCGGGGTTCGTCACGTTGATCTTGACGCCGGAAACCCCCTCGACCGCCTCCACCGCGCGGCGCGCCTCGCGGACGAGCGACCCCGGATCCTCGCTGCCGAGGAGGAACGTGAACGTGACCCGACCCGTCTCGTCCACGGCGATGTCCCGCACCATCCCCGCCGAGACGATGTCGTTGTCGAGCCGCTCGTTCCGGAGGCGCGCGAGCGCTGCGAAGACGGCGCCTTCCAGCGCGCGGCTCATACGGCCTCCACGTGGCGCACTTCGGGGACCATCGTCCGGAGGCGGCTTACCAGCCCCTGCTTGAGCGTCACGGTCGAGGCGGCACACCCGTGGCAGGTCCCGCCCATCCGGACGAGGAGAATGCCCTCGGCGGGGTCGAAGTCGATGACTTCCACGCTCCCCCGGTGGGAGGCGATGTAGGGACGGAGCGTGTCGATGGTCCGTTCGATGCGGTCGAGAATATCGGTGTTCATGACTGCGCAATATACTCCCGCGCCGCGTCGAGGACCGTCGCCTGCACGTCCGCGAGAGTGCCGGGAAGCGCCAGTCCCGCGGCCTTGACGTGCCCCCCGCCCCCGAAGCGCCGCGCAAACGCCGCCACGTCCACCCGGCCCACCGAGCGGAGGGACACCTTGATCCGCCCCTGGGAGGTCTCCCGGAAGAGGAGCGCCATGCGCACGCCCTCGATGGACCGCGCGAATTCGACGACCCCGTCGAGATCGTCCGCCGAGACGCTGTGCCGCTCGAGGGCGCCGGGCGGGATCGTGACCCACGCGAGCCGGTGCTCAGGTTCCACCACGAGCGTCTGCAGCGCCTCGGCGAGGAGCCGCGGGCGCCCCTCGGGGGCGTTGGCGTAGACGTCGAGATAGATCTGCTCGGGGTCGAGACC
>DASTYH010000057.1:0-4533 GCA_035765075.1 Gemmatimonadales bacterium | reverse complement strand
GGGCTCATCTTCACCGAGCATGACCGGGCGGCCGGCATTCCCCAGCAGGAGCTCGCCGAGGCTGCGCGGAACGGTGTGGCCTCCAACGATCGCTGGATGCGCCGGCGCGACGGGCGCCACTTCTTCGCTGCCGGCACGACGACCGCGCTGCACAACGACGCGGGGGAGCTGATCGGGTTCACCAAGGTGATGCGCGACCAGACCGCCTGGAAGGAAACCGAAGAGGCGCTCCGCCGGAGCGAGGCGCGGTACCGGCTGGTGGCGCGCGCTTCCCGGGAGGCGATCTGGGACTGGAACCTCGTCAGCGACCAGATCGAGTGGAACGAGGGGCTCGAGCACATCTTCGGCCACCGGCTCGACACCGTGCCGCCCGACGCGGGGTGGTGGCTCGAGCGGGTGCATCCCGACGACCGGGCGCGCGTCGCGGGGAGCCTTCGGAACGCGATCGAGGGCGACGCGGAGTTCTGGGTCGACGAGTACCGGTTCGAGCGCGCGGACGGGAGCTACGCGACGGTCACCGATCGGGGGATCGTGGCCCGGGATCCGCAGGGACACGGCTACCGCATGCTCGGCACGATGGCCGATTTCACCGACCGCCGCCGTGCCGAGGAGAAGCTCGCGCAGGCACAGCGAATCGAGGCGGTGGGCCGGCTCGCGGGCGGCATCGCGCATGACCTCAACAACATGCTGACCACCATCGTGGGCTACAGCATGTTCCTCGAGCAGAGCCTCGCCGCGGACGACGAGGACCGCCGGGCCGACATCGCCGAGATCCGGCGCGCCGCCGACCGCTCCGCGGCGCTCACCCGTTCCCTCCTCGCCTTTGCGCGGCGGGAGCTGATCCGCCCGCAGACCCTCGACCTGAACGAGGTGATCCGGGACGTGGAGCGCGTCCTCCGGCCCGCGCTGGGCGAGGCGGTGAAGATCGAGCTGCAGCTCGAGGCCGATGACGCCACCGTCTTCGCTGACCGTGGCCGGCTGGAGCAGGTCGTGCTCAACCTCGCCTTCAACGCCCGGGACGCCATGCCTGCCGGCGGGCGACTCACGATTTCCACGCAGAATGTCGTCCTCGGCCGGGAGGAGGCGGGGCGGCACCCCGGCACCGAGATCATTCCCGGTCCCTACGTGCGCCTCATCATGTCCGACACCGGGCACGGCATGGAGCCGGCCACGCTGAGCCGGATCTTCGAGCCCTTCTTCACTACCAAGGATGTGGGCGAGGGAACGGGGCTGGGGCTCGCCACCGTCTACGGGACGGTCAAGCAGGCGGGAGGCTTCGTGTGGGCCTACAGCGAGCCCGATCACGGCGCATCGTTCACCGTCTACCTCCCGCACGTCGGCTCCAGCGACGACGTGATCCAGACCCCGATTCCCGAGAGCGCCACACCGCGGGGCGGCAACGAGACGATCGTGATCGTGGAGGATGAGGAAACCGTGCGGACCCTCGCCTGGCGGACCCTCACCGCCGAGGGCTACGACTGCTTCCAGGCCGTGGACGCGAGTGCCGCGCTGAGCCTCCTCCTGCGCCTCGATCGTCCGGTGCACCTCCTGCTCACCGACATCGTCATGCCGGGATTGGGCGGGGAAGCACTCGCGCGCGAGCTGCTGCCGCGGCATCCCGACATGCGGATCCTGTACACGTCCGGCTTCACCGACGATGAAGTGATCCGGCGCGGACTGATGCGAGCCGGCTCCCCCTTCCTGCAGAAGCCGTGGGCACCCGAGGAGCTGCTCCGGCGGGTGCGCGAAGTGCTGGACGAGGAGCGGGTGGGAGAGGTGGAGGGAGCGGAGCGGGGTACGGGGGTGAGGCGGTAGGGCGAAAGCGGCGTGAGCGGGAACATCGCACGCTGTCACCCCGGAGCGAGCGCAGCGAGCGACGGGGGCCGAAGCGCGAGACCGGGCATCGCTGCAAGTCTGGGAAGTACCATCCGCAGATTACGCAGATTACGCAGATTACACCGATTGACCGGAGCGCCGCGGAAGCCATCGGTGCCGCACCTGAATACTGCTCTTGTGTGTCTCGCGGTACCTGGCCCTGTGCCCCGATCAATCTGCGTGAATCTGCGTAATCTGCGGTTATCCGTCCCTCAGATCCCCCTGAACGGCGGACTCGTAAACGACGGCTCGTAGGTTGCGAAGAAGGGGCCGTACGCGATGGCGATGAGGAGGAGCAGCACCGCTATCCAGACCCACCAGCGGTCGAGCACCGTCTCCCACCCGTCGCGTGCCGGGGCGGTCAGCGTCTGGGACACGGGAATGTCCACCGGCGCCGTCCCCCGGTTCCCGGCCACGATCGTCATCAGCATGATGATGAAGAAGAGCAGGATGCCGATGAACATCGCGGTCCCGCCGATGCCGGTGAGCGTGCCGCCCAGGTCCCACGCCGGATTGTCGTACGTCGCCTGCGCCCGGAAGATGCGGCGCGGCATCCCCTCGAGCCCCGCCGAGATCATTCCCCGCGCAAAGACCAGCAGCCCGATCGTGTAGATCCACGACGAGGCGAGCGCGAGCTTCCGGTTCCACAGTCCCCGGCCGGTCAGGTACGGAATCATCCAGTACGCCACGCCCATGAAGGTGAGCGTCACGGCGCTCCCGACGGTCATGTGGAAGTGACCGGGGATCCAGGTGGTGTTGTGGATCAGCTGGTTCATCGTGAAGCTCGCGTTCACGAGCCCGGTCGCCCCGCCCAGGATGAAGGTCAGCATCGCGAGCAGCTGTGCCGTCACCGACGGGTCGCCCCAGGGCAGCTTCCGGATCCAGCCGAGGAGGCCGGTCCCCCCGCGCCGCCTCCCGCCGATCTCGAGCGCGGCCATCACCGAGAAGGCGGTGGCGAGGCTCGGGAAGAAGACGCCGAAGGTGAGGATGCCCTGGACGGCCTTCATCCCTTCGGGGACGCCGGGATCGGTGTACTGGTGGTGGAGGCCGGTCGGCTGCGAGAGGAGGAGGAAGAGGATGAAGGTGATGCGCGTGTACTGGTCGCTGATGAGCTTGCCCTCGACCTGGCGCGGGATCAGCGCATACCAGGAGACGTACGCCGGGAGCAGCCAGGCGTAGACGATGGCGTGGCCCGTGAACCAGAAGAGCGTGCGGGTGAGCAGCGGATCGATGTGCTCGCGGAGCCCGAGCGACCAGGGAAGGAGAAAGACCAGGAACTCCACGGCGATCGGGAGCGAGGCGAAGAACCACATCGTCCACGACGCGATCGAGATGAACGCGAGGAGCGGGATGCGGTCGCCCTGATGGGTGCGGCGCCAGCCGCGGAGCGCCACGATCATGTTGGCCAGCGCGAGCCAGGTGCTCACCACGATCAGGACGAGGCCCAGGTAGTACGTCCAGTGCGCCTGGAGCGGGGCGTACGACGTGTAGAGGACGCTCGCGTGGTTCCCCACGACCGCCCAGATCACGAAGAGGTTCCCGATCACCAGCGTAGCGAGGGTAGCCCAGAGGAGCCCCGGGCTGAGGCGCCGCCCGAGGGCGCGCCCGGTCATGAGCGGGAGGAAGGCGTTGGAGAACGAGAAGGTGAAGACGATGGCGTTGGCCACGCCGTGCGCGGTGAGGCCCTGGTAGTACGTCCGGAGTCCCGGGAAGTACCCGATGATGTCGATGCCTGCGTAACTCAGCGCATTCGCGAGGCCGTGAAAGATCCCGGCCGTCAGCGCCAGATAGCCGACATAGACGGTCCAGCGGATGGCGCGGCGGTCGGAGGCGGGAAGGTCATATCCCGTGGGATCGACAACGGTGTACGCGCTCATTCGACGATCACCTTTCCGGCCATCGTGTGATGCCCCAGCCCGCAGTACTCGTGGCAGATGAGCAGGTGCTCCCCGGGCTCGTCGAAGCGATAGGTGGCCCGCGAGATCTGCCCGGGGATCAGCATCATGTTGAGCCGGGTCCGCTCCACCTCGAAGCCATGGATCACGTCCACCGAAGTGGCGATGAAGGTGATCTCCGCCCCGCGCGGCACCCTGAGCTCCGCGGGCATGAAGGCCCAGCTCTGGGCCACCACGACGGCTTCCCAGGTGCCGGGGCCGGTCTGCCGCACGCCGGGCTGGTTGAAGGGCGGGGTTCGATAGGTCTGGATGGGGTCGAGCCGACCGGCGCGGCCGGGGAGATGGCGGCCATGTGCGGTGGTGGCCCACACGAGCGCCCCGGCGCAGGCGAGGAGCACGACGATTCCGACGGAGAGAAATGCCTTCTCGTAGGTATGGACCTTCATGACCGGCTCACCGGCTGAGGAGGAGGGAATACATCACGATCCAGACGGCGCCGATGATCATGAGGATGATCGTCGTGAGGAAGAGCGTGCCGGTGGTCCGCGGCTCTTCCTCGGGGGTGAGCTCGGTCTCGGCCCGGTCGGAGGTGCCTGTGGCCGCTGCGGTGGCGGGGGTGGGGCGTTCGCCGGGCTCGGTCATGAGGGGGTCCCCGGGTTGCGTGCGGCGGCGGTACGCTCGCCCTCCCATGCCTCGATCCGGCGGCCGAGGAATTTCCCCAGCCCGATCAGGAGCAGGGCGAGCGGAAGCGAGATCAGGAGCC
>DASTYH010000056.1:0-3422 GCA_035765075.1 Gemmatimonadales bacterium | reverse complement strand
CGTGTCCGGTTCCAATGGGATCGAGGCGGCACCTGCGGACGCTGAGCCGGCGATCGCAATTCCGCCAGCGCTCGCGCCGATTGCTGCCTGCCTCGGCGCCGACCTCCTCCACATCGACGCGATCGCGCTCGCGAGCGGGCGGCCTCCCGGGGAATGCCTGGCCGCGCTGGCCGAGCTCGAGTTGATCGGTGCCGCGGAGCAATGGCCAGGTGGGAATTTCCGGCGGGGAGGGGGAAGCGGGGAGCGGCGGAACGAGCGCTGATGGCGCCGTCCGCACCGCTATCCTTTCCCGCGCGCCGTGCCCCGTCCTTACCTTTCCCTGGTGCACCTCTACATCCACGTCCCCTTCTGCGCCCGTCGCTGCTCTTACTGCGACTTTGCGATCGCGGTGCGCCGCGTCGTCCCGTCGGAGCGATTCGTCGCGGCGATCGCGGGCGAGTGGGCCTTGCGACGGTCCCATCCGTTCGGAGACGCGACATCACGCGTCGAGACGATCTACTTCGGCGGGGGGACGCCGTCGCGGCTCGCGCCGGAGGTGATCGGGGAGCTCGTGGAGCTGATCCGGAGCGATCGGGAGACGGCGCCCGATGCGGAGATCACGCTCGAGGCGAATCCCGACGACGTGACGCCGGAGGCGAGCTCGGCGTGGGCTGCGGCAGGGGTGAACCGCGTCTCCCTCGGTGTCCAGTCGTTCGATCCGGACGTCCTCGCGTGGATGCACCGGACGCACCACGCGGAACAGGTGGCGCCGGCCATGGAATCGCTCCGCGGCGCCGGGATCAGCAACCTGTCCCTCGACCTCATCTTCGCCCTCCCGCCCGAGCTCGGGCGGGACTGGGCGCGGGACCTGGATGCCGCGCTCGCACTCGATCCGTCGCATCTCTCCCTCTATGGGCTCACCGTCGAGCCGCGGACGCCGCTTGGGCGCTGGACCGATCGTGGCGAGGTGTCCCCTACCGCGGAGGGCGCGTACGCGGAGGAGTTCCTTCACACCACGCATACGCTCGCGGCTGCGGGGTGGGACCACTACGAAGTCTCCAACGCTGCGCGGCCCGGATTCCGGTCGCGGCACAACTCGGCCTACTGGCGGCGTGCCACCTTCATCGGCCTGGGCCCCTCCGCCCACAGCGGGGCCGGGTCCGAGCGCCACTGGAACATCCGGGAGTGGGAGGCCTATGCCCGGGCCGTGGAAGCGGGCAGGAGCCCGATCGAAGGGTCGGAACAGCTCTCCGCGGACGCCATCCGGATGGAAGACCTCTACCTTGGCCTCCGGACCCGCGAGGGAGCGCATGCCAGGTGGATCCCTGCCTCCACGCGCGAGGCGTGGATTCGTGAAGGATGGGCCCGGGAGGTGGGCGATCGCCTGGAGCTCACGCCCGAGGGGTGGCTCCGCCTCGACGCCCTGGTGGCGCGGGTCGCGTAGCGGGCTCCCCGCCATGACTTCACGTAACGCGTTGTGGATTGTAAATTTGCAGAATGCCGGGAACCCCGTTGAGCGAGCGGCAGCTCCGCGTCCTCGAGGCCGTGGTGCAGTCGTACATCGAGACAGCCGAGCCGGCGGGCAGCCAGATGATTGCCCGCCGCTTCGGGCTCGGCGTGTCGCCGGCGACGGTGCGCAGCATCATGAGCGAGCTGGAGGAGATGGGGTACCTCTTTCACCGCCACACCTCCTCGGGCCGGGTTCCGACCGATCATGCCTACCGCGCCTACGTGGATCGGGTGATGCACCGTTCGGCCCCGACGGGTCCGGAGCAGCTCGCCATCCGGGCAGAGCTCGAGGGGGGGATGAGCGCGCTGGAGGAGGTCCTCCTCCGCGCGGCGCAGGTGCTCGGCGTGCTGACCCAGGAGCTCGGTGTGGCAGTGGCGCCCGTGCTCGACCGGGTGATCCTCGAGCGGGTGGAGCTGGTCCCGGTCGCCTCGGACCGGCTCCTCCTGGTTCTTCAGCTTCGGAGCGGCGTGGTCCGGACGATTTTCGTTCGGGTCCCGGTCCAGATGGCGGGGGATGCGGTGCAGCGGGTGTCGCAGCTGCTCAATGAGCGGCTGTCAGGGCACACGCTCGAGGAAATCCGAACGACACTCGGCGCCCGGCTCCGGGATGCCGGCGCGCCGGACCAGGGGCGGGAGCTGCTCGACATCTTCATCGCGGAGGGGGAGGACATCTTCTCGCTCGCCACGGAGCCGGGAGGCGTGGTCCTGGGAAGCGCGCAGATGCTGGCGGAGCAGCCGGAGTTCGCCTCCAACGCGCGGATGCGGGAGCTGCTCCAGCTCACCGAGCGCCGGGACCTCCTCCGCGAGGCGCTCCACGCGCGGCGGCAGGCCGGGCTGTCCATCACCATCGGCGGCGAGAACAGCGACGCGCGCTTCAGTGACCTGACGCTCGTCACTTCCTCATACAGCAAGGGCGACCTCCGCGGGGTCATCGGCGTCATCGGCCCCACGCGCATGCCGTACGACAAGATCATCGGGCTGGTGGAGCACACCAGCCGTCTCGTGGAAGGATTGCTCGAGTGAACGATTTCTACGACCTGCTTGGCGTGCCGCGCACGGCGTCCGAGGACGACGTGAAGAAGGCCTACCGCAAGCTGGCCATGCAGTACCATCCCGACCGGAACTCCGCCCCCGATGCCGAGGCGAAGTTCAAGGAGATCACCGAGGCGTACGAGGTGCTGCGCGACCCGGACAAGCGGGCGCGCTATGACCGGTACGGGAAGGCGGGCGTCGGCGGTGCGGCGGGCGGGGGATTCGGATTCCATCACGTCGACCTCTCCGAGGCGCTCAACCTCTTCATGCGGGACTTCGGCGGCTTCGAGTCGATGTTCGGCGGGGGGCGCAGCCAGGCGGAAACCCGGCGGGGGCAGGACATCCGGGTCACGGTCAAGCTGTCGCTGGTCGAGGTGGCTTCGGGCGTCCGGAAGACCGTCAAGCTCAAGACGCTCGAGCGGTGCGAGACGTGCGAGGGCTCCGGCGCCAAAGCAGGCACCCGGCCGAGCACATGTACTACCTGCGGCGGGTCGGGCGAGGTGCGGCGGGCCGCCCGGAGCGTCTTCGGCCAGTTCGTGTCGGTGGCTCCCTGTCCGACGTGCGCCGGCGAGGGGACGATCATCAAGGAGCCCTGCGAAGTGTGTCGCGGCGAAGGGCGGATCCGCGGTGACCGTACCGTCCAGGTGGAGGTCCCCGCCGGCGTCTCGTCCAACAACTACCTGACGCTGCGGGGCCCGGGTGCGGTCGGTCCCCGCGGCGGGCCCGCCGGCGATCTCCTCGTGATGCTCGAGGTGAAGGAGGACGAACGCTTCGAGCGCCAGGGAGACAATCTCGTCCACGATCTCCCCGTGTCCTTCTCGCAGGCGGCGCTCGGCGCGCGGTTCGAGATTCCCACGCCCTACGGCGAGGAAACGCTCGAGGTACCCGCCGGGACCCAGCCG
>DASTYH010000055.1:0-4009 GCA_035765075.1 Gemmatimonadales bacterium | reverse complement strand
ACCTCGCTCGATGCCCGTGCCACCGCCCGCTGCCTCCGGCGCCTGGGCGCGGAGGTCTCCCCGCGGCGGACCGGGGTCGAGACCCGCGTGACCGGCCGGGGCCGGTTGCTGGCGCCGGCGGGCCGGCTCGATTGCGGCAATGCCGGAACCACCGCCCGGCTGCTGACGGGGCTCCTGGCCGCCCACCCATTCGAGGCCCGGCTCACGGGGGATGCCTCCCTCCGGCGCCGTCCGATGCGCCGGATCACCGAGCCGCTCGGCCGCATGGGTGCAAGGTTCGCGCCCGAAACCCCGTCCACGCTTCCCTTTACGGTCCATGGGGGTACCCTCCGGTCCCTCAACTGGGACCTCCCCGTTTCCAGCGCACAGGTCAAGGGTTCATTGCTATTTGCGGGACTGGCGGGGAACGTCCCGGTCTCGCTCCGGGAGCCCTCCGGGCTCTCCCGGGACCATACCGAGCGGCTCCTCCGGGCCTTCGGCTATGAGGTCGAGACCCGGGGCGGGCGCATCGAGTTTTCCCCGGGAGGCCGGGTCACCCCGTTCGACGTGGCCATTCCTGGCGATCCCTCCTCCGCCGCCTTTCCCGTCGGCGCGGCCATTCTCGCCGAAGGGGGTGAGCTCGCGGTGGCCGAGGTCGGCGTCAACCCGACCCGGACCGGCTTTCTCGCGGTGCTCGAGCGCATGGGAGCGCGCGTCGTGATCGAGGGTGTCGAGGAGCGTTTCGGCGAGCCGGTCGGAACGCTGCGGGCGCGACCGGAGGGGCTTCGCGGCACCGAAGTGCGTTCCGGGGAGATTCCCGGGCTCGTCGACGAAGTACCGCTCCTCGCGGTGCTGGCGTCCCGCGCGCACGGCGAGACGGTCTTTCGCGACGTCGGCGAGCTCCGCGTCAAGGAGAGTGACCGCCTCGGTCTCATTGCCGAGAACCTGCGCGCGGTCGGCGCGTCGGCCGAAGTGCGGGGAAACGACCTGCATGTAGCGGGATCCGACGCGCCGCCCCGCGGGCGGGTCCGCACCGAGGGGGATCACCGAATCGCCATGGCCTTTGCCGTGCTCGGAACGCTGCCGGGAAGCCGGGTGCGCATCGATGACCTGGCCTGCGCCGCGGTCAGCTTTCCCGGTTTCGAGGCAATGCTTCGCTCCATCCGCGCGGGGAGCCGATGAGCAGCGCCGTCATCGCCATCGACGGACCCTCCGCCTCCGGAAAGTCGAGCACCGCGCGCGCGGTGGCCGAGGCGCTCGGCTTTGCGCATCTCGACTCCGGGTCCCTGTATCGCGGGGTCACGCTGGTCGCCCTGCGGGAGATGGAGCGCGCTGGCGCGATGGACGATCCGCTGGCCGTGGGCCCGGACGCCATCCTCCGCGCCGCCGAGGATCGCGGGCTGATGCTGCAGCCGGATGGCGCAGGATTCTCGGCGTACCTCGAGGGCGAGCCGGTGGATGCCGCCATCCGCTCACCGGAGGTGACGCGACACGTCTCGGCGGTCAGCGCGGTGCCCGTGATCCGCGAATGGGTCAACGCCTATCTGCGCCAGCTGGTACGCGCCGGGCGGAACGTGGTGGTGGATGGCCGGGACATCGGAACGGTTGTCTTTCCCGACGCGGACCTGAAGGTCTTTCTCACCGCATCCCCCTCTACCCGGGCGGTGCGGCGCCTGAGCCAGCGCGGCCAGCGCGCCATCCAGGAGGATCTGGACCGCGAGGCGGCATTGCTCGAAGGGCGGGACCGCGCCGATTCGAGCCGGGCCGTTGCCCCGCTCCGCCGCGCCGCCGACGCGCTCGAGCTCGATACGACTACGATGAGCTTCGACGAGGCGGTCGCGTGGATCCTGGAGCGGGCGCGCGCGGTCTTTCGGCGCTGATCGCTCGGGCCGGGAGAGGTCGCGCAGGAAAAAGCCCCCGGGATCCCGGGGGCTTCTTCCTTCCTGCAGGTCCTGTGACGATCAGAAGTCGTACTCGACTCCGATCTGCACGCGGCGCGGATCGCCGTTGAGGCAGTTGGGGGTGCCGAGGTTGGGATCGGGCTCCCCGCTCGGGAGATTCGGCGGCGTCGCGAAGCAGCCGAAGTTGTCGTAGTTGAAGACGTTGAAGGCGTCCACGGTCACGCCGATGTTGTGCCGCCCGATGTTCGGGAAGTCCTTCCGGAACCGGAAATCCACGCTCCGATACGCCCACTTCCCGAAGATGAGGAAACTCTCCTTCGGCGGGGAGAAGCCGCCCCGGACGTAGCCGTTCGGGTTGAAGCGGATGGGCCCGCCGATGTCCTGCTTGGCGCCGCTCCCGAGAGTGATGAGGCCGCTGAACTGGATGCCGAAGAGGTACGGCATGTCGGTGATCCAGTTGGCGACGATGCGCGCGCGCTCGTCGAGCGCCGGGTGCTTCGGAATGTTGGCCGTGTTGGGGAAGGCGAAGAGGTCGCCCAGGTTGTCCACGCCCTCCAGGGAACGGACGGCATAGGTGAAGGCGATCCCCGCTCCCCAGCCGATGCCGTTCTCGACGCCGCGATACGGCCGGTCGATCTGGAGCAGCAGCGCGTCGTACCAGGTCTTCGCGTCGTTGCTCGAGAAGATGAAATTGCTGAAGCCGTGCGGCGCGAGATCGAAGCTGGTGCAGCAGGAGCCGTCCGGGTTGAGGCCGAAGTTGGCCCAGTTGAGCGTCAGCTGGTCCACGCCGCGGACGCCGGCATAGGTGGCCGACACGAGGAGGCTCCCGAGCACCTGACGCACCCCGACGTTCCACTGCCGGGACTTGGGAACCTTGACCTCGCTGTCGATGAGCCACGCCTCGGGCCGCCCGAAGGTCCCGACCAGCTGGTCGAGCACGTCGCGGTCCGCCGTGAGGTACGAGTCATCCCACGCCACCTCGCCCGGGCCGGGGGCCATCCCGGGAGGCGCGAACCGGATGGTATAGCTCGGGTGGGTGAGCTTGAGCGTCTCGTCCACCGAGACATCGAAGAGCGACCGGTCGTAGTAGATCCCGAAGCCGCCGAAGATCGTCGTCCGGTGATCCTCGTCCAGCGCGTAGGAGAAGCCGATCCGCGGCTGGAACGCGCCGAGGAAGGGATCCCTGCTGTCGCCGGTGCTGATGAACCGGGAGAGGTCGAGCGGCGACGGGAGCTGGTCGTTGTAGCGGGTCAGGGTGTCGATCACGTTCTGCGGCGTGACGTAGTCCCGGTTCATCATGTTGGACTCGAAGTCCCACCGGATCCCCGCATTGATCGTGAGGCGCGAGGAGGGGCTCCAGTCGTCCTGCAGGTAGAGGCCGAGCTGGGTGTTCTTCTCCTCGAGCGCCGCGTCCCCGGTCCCGTAGTTGAGCTCGAAGGGATGCTCGTAACCGTACGCCGCGTTGTACAGGAAGCGCGGCGTCCCGTCGTTGTCCTTGAGGATGTCGTACGTCACGAAATCGACGCTCGCGCCCATCTTGAGCACGTGCTGCCCGCCCGCCTCGAAGCCGGTGTAGGTGAGGTCGTCGCGGATGCCGATGCGCCGCTGGATGAAGTCCTGCGTGCTCCGGTTGCTCCCGATGATGTACTCGCCGCCGGGGATCTGGAAGAGCCGCTGCGGAAGCCCCGGCTGATTCGGGCTCGGGTTCCGCCGGAACCGCGAATAGTCCACCTTCGCTTCGTTGAGCCACGGCCCGCTGAAGATGTTGTATCGCGCCTGCGCGATGGCGACGTTCTGCCGGAAGTTCACCGCCTCCTGGAAGGAGTTGATGCCGCAGCAGAACGGTCCGAAGTCGCGGACGTCGGTTTCGTGCCGGTTGCTGAAACTGAAGTCAGCCGAGGAGGTCGGGCTGACGGCATAGCTCAGCTTTCCGAAGAGCAGGGTGGACCGGAAGGGCGAGGTGAACAGCCCGTTGTACTGCTGAAGATTCACCGTGTCGAGCGCGGGGAATCCCGTGGGGGGCTGGAAGTTCACCAGGTTGTCCCGGTTCTGGTAATTCCCCTCGTAGGAGCCGAAGAAGTGCAGACGGTCCCGAATGAGCGGGCCTCCCACGCTGAGCCCGGCGAGGT
>DASTYH010000054.1:0-10680 GCA_035765075.1 Gemmatimonadales bacterium | reverse complement strand
TCGACGGGCGCCGGATCGCTCGCGGTGAGCTGGACACCGTGCGCGCCGATGGCCCCCGCCACGTCGGCCCGGCGGTTCACGAACACCGAGGCTTCGCTCGGGCGCGCGAGGGCCACCAGTCGCTCCGCAAAGCCCGCCAGCTCCGAAGCGGTGGCCGCGTGGTCCCGCGCATGCAGTGCCACGCCGGATCCCGCCGCCGCGATGGCAGCGGCGCGGGCCCCGAGATCGGGAAGCGCGCGAATCGAGGCATCGCTCACGGCATGGAGGCGGGGAAGGGGTCTCACTCGAACCGGTCCCCCGTTGCGACGCCCCGACCGCGGCGCCACGCATCGGCGCTGATCCGCCGACGCCCCGCCGGCTGCACCTCGGTGATCTCCACCGCGCCGCTGCCCGCGGCCACGCGAAGCCGCTCACCCGCATCCAGCACGGTCCCGGGCGGTCCCTCGCCTGCCGTGGGGCGCGCTCCGAAAAGCTTGACCTCGACATCGCCCGCGCGCGTCCATGCGCCGGGCACGGGATCGAACGCCCGGATGAGGCGGGCGACGACCGCCGCGTCCGCCTTCCAGTCTACATGTGCCGACTCGCGCGTCACCTTCGGCGCGTATGTCGCCAGACTGGCGTCCTGCGGCTCACCATCGAGTGCGTTGCGCGGGAGGCGCGCGAGCGTCTCCACCAGGGCATCGGCGCCGAGCGCCGCGAGCCGGGCGGTGAGCTCGCCTCCGGTCTCGTTCTCGCCGATCGGCGTGGCGATCTGGTTCAGGATCGGCCCGCTGTCGAGCCCCGCCTCCATCCGCATGACGGTGACGCCGGTGCGGGTGTCCCCCCGGGCGATCGCCCACTGGATCGGCGCGGCGCCCCGGAGCCGCGGCAGCAGCGAGGCGTGCACGTTGAGCATCCCGAGCCGGGGCGTGTCGAGCACCTGCTGGCGGAGAATGTGCCCGTAGGCGACGACGACGCCGAGATCGGCATCGAACCGCCGGAGCGCGGCGAGGAAGACGTCCCCCACCGGGCGCTCCGGCTGCAGGACCGCCAGCCCTTCCGCCTCGGCGAGGAGCTTGACCGGCGGGGGCACGAGGACCGAGCGGGAGCGGCCGTGCGGGCGATCTGGCTGGGTGACGACGCCCGCCACGTGGTGGCCGGCGCGGAGGAGCGCGCGGAGGGACGTTTCGGCGAAGGCGGGCGTGCCGAAGAAGACGATGCGCATCAGTCGGAGCGAGCGGCCGCCGGCGTCACCTCTTTGATGTAGGTGGTGTCGTTACGGTGGTCTTTCTTCCACCGCGCCATCAGCATCTTCCGCTTGATCGGGCCGAGGTGGTCGAGGAAGAGAATGCCGTCGAGGTGGTCGATCTCGTGCTGCACCGCGCGCGCCGCGAGGCCGCCCGTCTCGAGCCGGTAGGATCGTCCGTCCGCGTCGAGGGCCTCGAGCACGATGCGCTCCGGCCGCGTCACCTCGGCGAAGACCTCGGGAATCGAGAGGCACCCCTCCTCGGCGGTGGCGCGCCCCTCCGCGGAGACGATCCGCGGATTCACGAGCGCGATCCGATGTCCGTCCGCATCGATGACGGCCACGCGGCGCGCCACGCCGACCTGGTTGGCGGCGAGGCCCACGCCCTGCGATGCGTCCATCGTCTCGAACATGCTCGCGATGAGCGCACGGACTTCGTCGTCCACCGCCGCGACCTCGTCGCTCCGCTGGCGGAGCACAGGCGACCCGAGGAGGTGGAGCGGGAGCAGCGCCATCAGGCCGGCGTCCCCGGTCCGGTCGACGCGCCGACCCGGATGATCCGCGAGCGCTCCACGATCACGGTCGCGGTGCCCGACTCGACCGTCACCCGCGTTTCCTTGATGCCGTTCGCGTCCACGTCCTTGATCTCCCGGACCTTCCCGACGATGCCGCCGGCCGTCATCACCTCGTCGTTCTTCTTGAGCCCGGCCAGCACTTCGGCGTGCTTCTTCCGCGCCTGCCCCTGCGGACGGAGGATCAGGAAGTAGAAGACGAGGGCGATGGCCGCGACCTGAAAGAGCAGGATCGAGAGGCCGCCGCCGCCGGAGGGCGCTGACTGCTGGAGCGCGAGGAGCATGGTCACGTCGTACCCGTTTCATGGTGGCGCTGGCGCCATTCACGGCTCCAGCTGTTGAACGTTCCGTCCAGAATCCGGTTGCGCGCCGTCTCCGCCAGCCGGATCAGGTAGCGCACATTGTGGATCGAGACGAGCCGCAAGCCCAGCATCTCTCCCGCCATGAAGAGGTGCCGGATATAGCCGCGCGAGAACCGGATGCACGTCTCGCAGTCGCACTCGGGATCGAGCGGCTCGTCCGAGACCCGGTGGCGCGCCGCCCGGATGTTGACCCGTCCCCCCGAGGTCCACGCCGAGCCGTGCCGGCCGTTCCGGGTGGCGGCGACACAGTCGAAGAGGTCGACCCCACGCGCGATTCCCTCGACCAGGTCGACCGGAAATCCCACTCCCATAAGATAACGGGGCACGGTGCGCGGCAGGGCGGGCTCGAGCTCCTCCAGCACGCGGTGCATGACCGGTTTGGGCTCGCCGACGGAGAGCCCGCCGATGGCGATCCCGCTCCACTCGCCCGCGCTCAGGATCCCGTCGAGTGAGGCACGGCGGAGATCGGTGTGGGTGCCGCCCTGGATGATGGGCCACAGGGTCTGGCGACCGGGTGCATCCGCCGCGAGCGCCTCGTGCCGCCTCCGGCATCGCTCCAGCCACCGGAGCGAGCGCTCCATGCCCTCGCGCGCGAGGTCGTGGCTCGCCTGGCCCGGCACGACGTGATCGAACTGCATGGCGACGTCCGCGCCGAGGGCATGCTGGATGTCCACCGCCGACTCGGGAGTGATGGTGCGCCGCGTCCCGTCCACGTGACTCACGAACTCGACGCCCTCCTCCGAGATGCTGCGCAGCGTCTCGAGGGAGAAGACCTGAAATCCGCCGGAGTCGGTCAGCATCGGGCGGTCCCACGTCGTGAAGCGGTGAATGCCGCCCAGCGCGCGCACGACCGCTTCCCCCGGCCGCAGGTGGAGGTGGTAGGTATTGCCGAGGATGATCTGCGCCCCGGCGTGCCGCACCTCGTCGGGATGGAGCCCGCGCACCGCTCCGTGCGTCCCCACCGGCATGAAGGCGGGCGTCTCGACGAGTCCATGCGGGAGCGCGAGCGTCCCGGCGCGTGCGGCGCCGTCGGTGGCGCTGACGTCGAAGGTGAACACGGGCTCCGCGACCTAGGGTCGGTGGGCGGCGGGCGGGATGATCGCCATCGCATCGCCGTAGCTGTAGAACCGGTAGCGCGCGGCGACGGCGTGGCGGTAGGCCGCCATCGTCGTCTCGTATCCCGCGAAGGCGGCCACCAGCATGAGCAGGGTGGAGCGCGGCAGGTGGAAATTGGTCAGCAGCCGATCCACCGCGCGAAACCGGTAGCCCGGCGTGATCATCAGCCGGGTCTCGCCCGGACCGGGGTGAACCCGGCCGGTCTCGTCGGCCGCGCTCTCGAGCGACCGCACCACCGTGGTCCCGACGGCCCACACGGCCCCGCCCCGCTCGCGTGTGTCCGCAATCGCCCTGGCGCTCGCCTCGGGAATCTCGTAGCGCTCGGCGTGCATCGGATGCGCCTCGAGCGACTCCGTCTCGACCGGCTTGAAGGTGCCGGGGCCGACCTCGAGATCCACCCGGGCGATGGCCGCGCCGCGCGCCCGGAGCGCGGAGAGGAGGTCGGGCGTGAAGTGGAGGCCGGCCGTGGGGGCCGCCACGCTTCCCTCGCGCTCGGCGTAGATCGTCTGGTACCGCTCCTCGTCCTCGGGACCGGCGGGCCGCTCGATGTAGGGAGGAAGGGGAAGCAGGCCGTGGCGGGCCATTGCCGTGGCCGCATCCACGCCGCGGAAGGCGATGAGCCGATACCCCTCCTCGAGGATGTCGAGCGTCTCGATCTCCGCGCCTTCGCCCAGCCGGATGCGGCGCCCGGGCCGCAGCGCGCTCCCCGGCTTTCCCATGGCCACCCAGCTCTCCCCGGGACCGGGATGGAGGAGGAGCACTTCGGCCGGGGCCCCCGAGGGGCGCGTCCCGAGGAGGCGTGCATGCCGGACCCGGGTGGTATTGAGCACCACCAGGTCACCGGGCGCCACGAGGCCGGGAAAGTCGGCGAATGTCCGGTCTGCCGGAGCGACGCCGGGGCCGGCATCGCGCTCCACGACGAGGAGCCGGCTCCCGCCGCGGCGTTCCGACGGAGTCTGCGCGATCAGTTCGGGCGGGAGCTGGTACTCGAAGTCCGACGTGCGGAAGCGCTGGGTCACGTCACACGCCGGGCAGGCTTCCCTGGCGGGGCGGGGGCGTCATGCCAAGGCGCTCGTACGCGAGCGCGGTGGCGGCGCGGCCTCGCGGGGTGCGCTCCAGGAACCCCTGCTGGATCAGGTACGGCTCGTAGACGTCCTGCAGCGTTCCCGCATCCTCGCCGACCGCCACCGCCACGGTGCCGAGCCCCACCGGGCCACCGCCGAACTTCTCGATGATGGTCGAGAGGATGCGCGTGTCCATGTCGTCGAGCCCGAACTCGTCCACATTGAGCCGCGCAAGCGCCTCCGCCGCGGTGACCGCCGTGATGCGCCCCTCCGCCCGGACCTCCGCGTAATCCCGCACGCGCCGGAGGAGACGATTCGCCACGCGCGGGGTCCCGCGGCTCCGCCGCGCGATCTCGCGCGCACCCTCGGGTTCGGTCGGGATGCCGAGGATCGCCGCGCTGCGCGCCACGATCTGCTCGAGGTCACCGGGAGTGTAGTAGGAGAGCCGCTCCACGATGCCGAACCGGGCGCGCATGGGGGGCGTGAGCTGGCCGAACCGCGTCGTCGCGCCGATGAGCGTGAAGCGCTCGAGCGCCATCGGGATCGTCTGCGCATTCGGCCCCTCGGCGATGCGCACGTCCACCCGGTAATCCTCCATCGCGGGGTAGAGGAACTCCTCGAGTGCCGGGCGCAGCCGGTGGATTTCGTCGATGAAGAGAATGTCCCCCGGCCCCAGCGCCGAAAGGAGTCCCACGAGGTCGCCCGGCTTCTCGAGCACGGGTCCCGAGGTGGTGCGGAGCTGGACGCCCATCTCCCTCGCCATGAGCATGGCGAGCGTGGTCTTCCCCAGTCCCGGCGGGCCGAAGAAGAGGGTGTGATCGAGGGACTCCTTCCGCGCCCGCGCCGCCTCGATGGCGATCTGCAGCGAGCTCCGGACCTGCGGCTGGCCGACGAACTCGTCCAGCCGTGACGGCCGGAGCGCCGCATCGGCGGTGCGCTCCTCGGGGAGCTCCTCGGGGGTGGTGACTTCGATCCGGGTCATTCAGGAATCCGTCAATCCCGCTCCGCGTCCCACCGGACCGGCCGGGCGCCGGGACGGATCTCGTGCTCGGCGCCGCAGTGCAGGCAGCGGTCCTCCGCCTCGCGGACATCGCCCGGAACGAGCTTCCGGTTGGTGGTTCCGCAGCGGGTGCAGATCCATTCGGCGGTAACGGCGGCGACGGGCATGCGGGTCATCTCCCTCCACGTGAGCCGGCGAGCTGCTGGAGCGCGCGCCGGATGAGCTGGGCCGGGTCCTCGAGCGCCACGGCGCCCTGGGCCGCCCGGACGGCGTCGTCGGCGGCCGCGGCAGTATAGCCGAGCGCCACGAGCGCGCGCACCGCTTCGTCGGTACCGGCGGCGCGGGGCGCGGTGGGCTGCAGGGCCACATCGTCGAACCGGTCCTGCAATTCCAGCACGAGGCGCTCCGCCTTCTTCCGGCCGATCCCGCTCACGCTGCTGAGCGCGACGAGATCCCGCTCACGGATGCTCCGCACCGTCCGCTCCGGGCCCAGGGTGGAGAGGAGCGCGAGGGCGAGCTTCGGTCCGAAGCCGCTCGCGCCGAGGAGCCGCTGGAACACGACGCGCTCGCCCGGCTGATCGAATCCGTAGAGCTGCCAGCCGTCCTCCCGCACCACGAGCTCGGTATGGAGCCGGACCCGGTGCCCGTCGCCGGGGAGCCGCGCGAGGACGCCGGCGGGAACCGCCAGCGCGTAGCCCACCCCCCCATCGGTCTCGACGACGATGCCCTCGGCGCTCCGCGCCGTCACGGTTCCGGTCACGCTGGCGATCATCGCGTGGCGACCGGCAGGCGGCCGTTGGAGAGGAGATGGGTGAGCGCGATGGCGATCCCGTCGGAAGCATCGGCGGGAACCGGGAGCGTGCGGAGCCGGAGCAGCTGCTGGAGCATGTAGGCAACCTGCGGCTTGAGGGCGGCGCCGCGACCGGTGATGGCCTTCTTGACCGAGGCCGGCGGGTATTCCGCGATCGGCACGCCGGCCACCTCGGCGGCGAGGAGGATGACCCCGCGGGCGTGGCTCAGCACCATCGTGGTGCGCGCGTTCCGGGCGTGAAAGGCCGCTTCGACGGCGACGGCGTCCGGGCGGTGTCGCTCGATGAGCGTGGTCACGCCGTCGTGGATCACGCGGAGCCGCGTTGCGAGCCGGTCGCCGGCGCGCGTTTCGATGATGCCGCACTCGACCAGGCGGCCCGGCCGCCCCGCCGCGCTCTCGACCACGCCGTAGCCCAGGACCGCCGTCCCCGGATCGATGCCGAGGACCTTCATCGGGGCGATCAGGCCTCCGCTTCGGCCAGCTGCGAAGCGTCGATATCGAAGTTGGAGAAGACCTTCGAGACGTCGTCGAGCTCCTCGAGCGCCTCGACCAGGCGGATGATGCGCTCCGCGTCGGCCCCCTCGACCTTCACGGTGTTCTTCGGCACCATGGCGAGCTCGGCGGATTCGATCGCGAGACCCTGCGCGCGAAGCGCATCCTGGACGGCGTGGAAGGTCCCGGGCGAGGTGGCCACGACGTACTGGTCGCCCTCGCGGGCAAAGTCCTCGGCGCCCGCATCCAGCGCGAGCTCGAGTGTCCGGTCCTCGTCGGAGCGGGAGGCGTCGAGGTAGATCTGGCCCTTCCGGTCGAACATCCAGCCGACGGAGCCGGTGGCGCCGAGGTTGCCGCCGTTCCGCGTGAAGGCGTGGCGGATCTCCGC
The DNA here is from genome assembly GCA_035765075.1 of Gemmatimonadales bacterium. Classification (GTDB taxonomy): domain Bacteria; phylum Gemmatimonadota; class Gemmatimonadetes; order Gemmatimonadales; family GWC2-71-9; genus CAMLLJ01. The sequence continues at coordinate 3,650 of DASTYH010000054.1, read as the reverse complement.
CACCGTGCGGGTCGAGTTGTCGGTGGTGGCCTCGATGAAGATCGCCGCGCCGCCCGGCCCGTACCCCTCGTAGGTGAGCTCCTCGTAGCTGCTCCCCTCGAGCTCGCCGGTTCCCTTCTTGATGGCGCGATCGATGTTCTCGTTGGGCATGTTCACCGCCTTGGCGGCGTCGATTGCCGTCCGGAGGCGGGGGTTGCCGCCGGGGTCGCCCCCGCCGGCCTTGGCGGCGACGGTGATCTCGCGGATGACCTTGGTCCAGGAGGAGGCGCGCCGGGCATCGGTCACCGCCTTCTTCCGCTTGATCTGCTTCCACTTGCTGTGGCCCGCCATGCCCCTGCTCCTTGACCTCGTGCGGTGAAGCGGCGGCCGGAACTGCCGCCGCGCAATGGCGGAAACATAAGCGGGAACACACCTTGCGGCAAACCGCACGGGTCGCTACTGTCCCCGCCATGCGCCTCCATTCCCCGCTCATCGCCGCCCTTGTCCTGGCCCTCGCGGCCTGCGAATCTGCCCCGCCGCCCCCGGGTGATGTCCCCGAGTTCGGCGAGGCCTTTCCGAACCTCCCCATTCCGCCCGACGGCGAGGTCATTTCGCAGCAGGGAAATACCGACGCGCTTCAGGTGGTATTCGAGTCGCCGCATGCCGCGGATGTGGTAGCGGGACTCTATCGCCAGCAGCTCGGTGCCGAGCCGTGGCGCCTGGTGAGCGATACGCGGGATACCCTTGGTACCATCGTGCTGTTCGCCGAGGGCCCGAAGCGCCCGCTCTGGGTCCGGATCTCCGCCGCCGATTCGGGGCGCAGCCGGATCGAGCTCAACGGCGCCGTTCCCGGCCGGGACACGACGTACGCGCGCGAGCGGAAGGCGGCCGCGGATACCATCAACCAGATGCGGCCGCGGGTGGTCGGCCCGTCGCAGGCGCGATAGCCACGCGCCGCGCAGGGGCGGAAACGAAAACGCGAGGCCTTCCGCCTCGCGTTCTTCTTCCCGGCACCCCCCGTCTACCGTCTACCGTCCGCTATCTCCTCGCCCCCCTCGCCGCCAGCGCCACCGCTTCCCCTGCCTCGATCCCAACCGCATCCCGCGCCGGCGCCACCAGCTGGCTCAGGATCACGGGAGCGCTCGCCGTCTCGGCGCTGCGCAGCTCGACGAACGCGGCGGCGAGCGCCCGGCGGAGCGGCGCGGGGACGGTGAGCGTGGCGAGGCGCGCCTCGAGGGCGGCCACCCGGCGGCGGTGGGCCCGGTCGGCAGGGGGCGGATCGAGGAGGAGATCCTGGACGACGCGCACCGTGAGCCAGAGCGCAAAGACCCCTTCGCGGCGGGGGCCGCGGGCGGTGCGGGTGAGCAGCTCGGCGAGCGCCGAAGAGGCGGCGTCCCAGCCGTCCGGGCGCGGTGAATCGGGCACGGCGGGAATGTAGAGTTCGCCCGCGCCGCCCGCCACGGTCGGCCCGTCACGGGAAGGCCGCTGTTTGCCCGCAGCGCTCGCGTCCTCTTACCTTCCGCATATGCCGCGGCCGAAAAGCATTCTGTGGGTGGACGACGAAGTCGAGAGCCTCACCTCGCACATCATGTTCCTCGAGGAGCAGGGCTTCGCCGTGGAAACGACCACGAACGGCGATGACGCCATCGTGCTCCTGCAGCGGCAGCCGTACGGCGTCGTGCTGCTCGACGAGCAGATGCCGGGGCGGCGGGGACTCGAGGTCTTCCGGGCCATCCGCGGCCTCGACCAGGCGATGCCCGTCGTCATGGTGACGAAGAGTGAGGAGCCGGACACGCTGCGCGATGCGATCGGCGCCGAGATCTCCGACTATCTGGTCAAGCCGGTCAATCCGCGCCAGATCCTGTCGGTGGTGACGCGCCTGCTCGATGGCGACCGGATCCGCCAGCAACGGCTCTCGCGCGACTTCGCCACCCGCTTCCGCGAGCTCGAGGCCCGCCGCGGCACACCGCTCGCCTGGCGCGAATGGGTGGAGCTGGTCGTCGAGCTCGCCGAGTGGGAGGTGCGCCTCGGCCATGCCGACGAGCCGGGACTGCAGGAGGCGCTCCGCACCCTCCAGTCGAGCATCCGCGAGGATTTCGCGCGCTACCTCCGGCGGAATTACGCCGGGTGGCTGCACGACCAGCAGTCCGACCGGCCGCCGCTCTCGGTGGACATCGGTGCCGAATTCCTGCGACCGGTCCTCGAGGCGCACGGGCGTGCGCTGCTCGTGGTGGTGGACTGCCTCCGGCTCGACCAGTGGGCCATGATCCGCCCGCTGATCGGGGCGCACTTCGACATCGAGACGGCGCACTACTTCTCGATTCTCCCGACCGCCACGCCCTTTGCCCGCAACGCGATCTTCAGCGGACTCTTCCCCGCGGAGCTCAAGAACCGCTACCCGAAGTGGTGGGCGGACTACGACGAGGCGAGCCTCAATGCGCATGAGGCCGAGCTGCTCGTCGAGCAGCTCCGCGAGCTCACCGGCCGCAACGTGCCCGTGCACTACGAGAAGGTGTTCACCGCCGCCGACGGTGAGGGACTGCTCAAGCGGTTGCCGGGCCACCTCGCCCACGACGGCGTCACCGCGCTCGTCTTCAACTTCATCGATCAGCTCACCCACGGGCGCACCGAGAATTCGACGCTCTTCGAGGTGGCGCGGGACACGCCCGCGCTCCGGAGCCTCACCCGGACCTGGTTCGAGCGCTCGCCCCTGTGGGACGCGCTCCGGGAGGCCGAGCGGCGCGGGGTGCCCGTGCTGCTGACCACCGACCACGGCTCCATCCACTGCCACACGCCGGCCACCGTCTTCGCCAAGCGGGATACCACCTCCAATCTCCGCTACAAGTTCGGTGAGGACCTGAAGGCGCAGGACCCCGATGCGGCGATCCTGGTCGAGGACCTGGCGAGCTTCGGGCTCCCGCTCCGCTCGCCCAACACCCGCCTGCTGCTCGCCACCGGCGATCGCTTCTTCGTCTATCCCACGAAGCTGCGGGAATACCAGGCGCGGTACCGCGGCGCATTCCTGCACGGCGGTGTCTCTCCCGAGGAGGTGGTTCTGCCCATCGCACTGCTCACGCCCCGGCGCGGCTGATCGTGCGGCCCGCTCTCCTGCTCGCGTTCGACTTCCCGCCGGCGCGTGGCGGGATTGCGCGCGTCATGAGCGAGATTGCCGCCCGGCATCCCGCGCATTCGCTGATCGTCTCCACCGGGAGCGCGGGCGGTGCCGACGCCGCCGACGCCCGCTTCCCCTGTCGCATCGACCGGATGCCGTTCCCCTCGCGGCGGCTCCGCGTCTTCCCCGGGCTCCTCCTCTGGTCGCGCCGCGCGGCGTCGCTGGCGCGCGCCGCCGATGCGGGATTCGTCTGGTCGGGGCACCTCAAGCCCGCGGCGTATGTGGCGCGGTGGGTGCGGGAGCGACTCGGCATTCCCTACGGCGTGATCGTCTACGGCGGCGATCTCCTCGCCCTCCAGCATCAGGTCCACCGGTCGCCGATACGGCGGCGGACGGCGGCGACGCTCCTCGGGTCGGCGTCGGTCATCGTGGCCGTGAGCAGCTGGACCCGGGATCTCCTCCTCGGCCTCCTCGTCGATCTCGGACTCGATGCCTCGCGGGTCCCCATCCGGGTCGTGCCGCTCGGCGCCGATCCCGACGTCTTCCGTCCGGGGATCGA
>DASTYH010000053.1:0-18241 GCA_035765075.1 Gemmatimonadales bacterium | reverse complement strand
GGCCACGGGAGACGAGGTCTATCTCGTGCGCGTGGGGGCGCCGCTGGTGAGCGCCGACGACGCGGGCAGCGTCGTCATCTCGGCGCGCGGCCCGACGCCCGTCTACCTCCGGGACGTCGCCGCCGTGACCGAGGAGTTCGGCGAACGCTCGAGCTACGTCTCCCATGCCGGGGCAGGCGGCGGGAGCGGGACCGAGAGCGCGGTGACGATCAGCGTGGCCAAGCGGCCGGGGGCCAACGCCACCCACGTGGCCCACGCGGTGCTCGAGCGCGTGGAGGCGGCGCGGGAGCGGATCCTCCCGGGCACCGTCGGCGTGACCGTGACCCGCGACTACGGCGAGACGGCGAGCGAGAAGGCGAGCGAGCTGATCCTCCATCTCGGGATCGCGACGCTCTCGGTGACCATCCTCATCTGGATCTTCCTCGGCTGGCGGGAGGCGGTGGTGGTGCTCGTGGCGGTCCCGGTGACGCTGGCGCTCACCCTCTTCGTCTACTACGCGCTCGGCTACTCGCTCAACCGCATCACGCTCTTCGCGCTCATCTTCTCGATCGGCATCCTGGTGGACGACGCGATCGTGGTAGTTGAGAACATCTACCGCCACCTCACGATGCGGGACCGGGACCCGGAGACGGCCGCGATCGAGGGCGTGGATGAGGTGGGGAATCCCACCATCCTCGCGACCTTCACCGTGATCGCCGCGATCCTCCCGATGGCGTTCGTCTCCGGCCTCATGGGCCCGTACATGCGTCCGATTCCGGTCGGCGCGTCGGTCGCGATGCTCGCCTCCCTTGCGGTCGCCTTCATCGTGACCCCCTACCTGGCGCTCCGGCTCCTGCGCGGGCACGTCGCCGGGCCGGCCGAGGGCGCGGCACCGGCCGCGGACCGGGGCGGCCGGTTCGGCGCGTTCTACGGCCGACTCATGACGGGGCTCATGACGAATGGTGGGCGGCGGCGCGCCTTCTACGGCACGGTTGGCCTCCTGCTCGTCGCCTCGATGGCGCTGGTGGGACTCCGGGTGGTGTCCGTCAAGATGCTCCCCTTCGACAACAAGAGCGAATTCCAGGTGGTGCTGGACCTGCCCGAGGGACGGACGCTCGAGAGCGCCGCGGCGCTCGGCGCGGAGGTGGCCGCGTATCTCCGGACCGTGCCCGAGGTGACGAGCACGCAGGTGTACGCCGGTGCGGCGGCGCCCTTCAACTTCAACGGCCTCGTGCGGCACTACTTCATGCGGGCCGGTTCCAATGTGGCGGATGTGCAGGTCAACCTCCTTCCGAAGGGGGAGCGCGACCGGCAGAGCCACGCCGTGGCGGTCGCGGTCCGGCCGGCCATCGATTCGATCGCCCGGCGGTACGGGGCGAGCGCCAAGGTGGCGGAAATTCCGCCCGGCCCGCCGGTGCTCTCGACGCTCGTGGCGGAGATCTATGCCGCCGATGACGAAACCAGGCTCGAGGCAGCGGGGCGGGTCCGCGGGATCTTCGAGACGACGCCGGGCGTCGTGGACGTGGACTGGACCATGGAGGCGCCGCAGCGCCAGCTCGCGTTCCGGGTGGACCGCGTGCGAGCGGGCCTTGCCGGCGCGAGCGTCGAGCAGATCACCCGGACCCTCGCGCTCGCGCAGGCGGGGCAGGTGGTCGGCCTGGCGAGCGCGCCTACAGCCCGCGAGGGCGTGGCGATCGTGCCCCGCCTCGCGCTCGCCGATCGCTCGAGCGCCGAGGCGCTGCTGGCGCTTCCGATCGCCACGGCAGGCGGGCCGCAGCCACTGGCGCGGTTCGTCGCGGTGGATTCGGCCCGGCGCGAGCCGGCCCGGTTCCGGAAGGACCTGAGGCCGGTGATCTACGTGACGGGCGACGTGGCCGGCTCCATCGAATCCCCGGTCTATGCGATTCTCGCGATGAACGAGCGGCTCGATTCCGTGCGCGTCGGCGGCGCGGCGATCGAGCGGTACAACGCCGTCCAGCCCGAAACGCTCGACGAGACGGCGATGAAGTGGGATGGCGAGTGGCAGATCACCATCGAGGTCTTCCGGGATCTCGGTATCGCCTTCGCGGCGGTGCTGATCCTCATCTACGTCCTCGTGGTGGGGTGGTTCCAGTCGTTCACGATTCCGCTCGTGATCATGGCCCCGATTCCCCTCACGCTGGTGGGGATCCTCCCCGGGCATGCCCTCTCCGGCGCATTCTTCACGGCGACCTCCATGATCGGGATGATCGCGCTCGCCGGCATCATCGTCCGGAACTCGATCCTCCTGGTGGACTTCATCCAGCTGGCTCAGGAGCGCGGCGCGACGCTCGCCGACGCCGTGGTCGAGGCCGGAGCCGTGCGGTTTCGCCCGATCGCGCTCACTGCCGCCGCGGTGGTGGCCGGCGGACTCGTGATGGTGCTCGATCCGATCTTCCAGGGTCTCGCTGTCGCGCTGATCAGCGGCGCGATCGTGGCGACCCTGCTCACGATGGTGGTGGTGCCGCTCCTCTATTGGGAACTGGGGCGACGCCGGGGAGGTGCAGCCGCATGAGAATGCTCGTCGTGATCTACGGCGGCCCCCGCCCCGGGCTCGTGCCCGGGATCTTCGACCGGCTAGGCGTGACGGGGTGGACCCAGCTCGCCGAGGGGCACGGGGCGGGACGGACCGGCCGGCGCGAGGGTACCCGCGCGTGGCCGGGGGAGTCGCAGGTGTATTTCTCCGTCGCGGATGCGACGGTGATCGACGCGGTGACGGCGGCGCTCCGCGACGAGGCCGCCGCCGCCCAGTCCGGCGAGCGGCTCCACGTGGCCCAGCTGCCGGTCGAAAGCTTCTTCTAGGAGGTCAATTCCATGTGCAGTGATCGCATCATCCGCCGCTTTGCCGGCGTCTTCATCCTCGTCTCGCTCGCGCTCGGGTGGTTCGTCCATCCCGCGTGGCTGCTCTTCACGGCGTTCGTGGGATTCAACCTCCTGCAATCGTCGTTCACCAGTTTCTGCCCGCTCGAGCGGATCCTGGGCCGCCTGGGACTCTTCGGCTGCCGCCCCGGCGGCATGAGCCCGACCGCGGGAGGGCCCGTCCGATGACGGCGGCAGGCCGACCGATGGCGACGGTGACGGTGCGCTGCCCGCTCTGCAGCGGGATCGCGCAGGGGACCGTTCCCTCCGGGGGGGATGCGATCACCTGCTCGTCGTGCGGGCGCCCCATCCGGGTGGACCGGCCGATCGCCGCCACCGACGACTCGCTCGACCGGAGCCTCGGGGAGACGGCGCTCCCCGTGCTCGTGGATTTCCATGCCGACTGGTGCGCTCCCTGCCATATGATGGCGCCGGTGCTCGACGAGCTGGCGTGGGAGCGCCGGGGCGAGGCGCTCGTGCTCAAGGTGGACACCGACAGGAACCCGGCGTTGGCGGAGCGGTTCGGCATCCGGGGGATTCCCACGCTCATTCTCTTCCGCGGCGGTGCGGAGCTGGCCCGGAACGTTGGCGTGACCTCGAAGGTCCGGCTCGAGGAACTGCTCGCAACGCCCGCGAGGGCGGAGGAGGCGTCATGATGGTCATGTGGCAGTTCCGGGCGTCGGCGCTGATCGTCGCGCCCCTCATCGCGACGGCATGTGCGCCCGGTGCTGCGCCCGTCTCGCGCGATTCCACCCCGGGCGCTCCGGCGCACGGCATCGAGCGCGGCATGGTCATCGACGCCGCCACCCTCGCGCGCATCAGGGGGGACTCGGGAATCGTCATCCTGCACGTGGCGCGGGGGCGCGCGGAGTTCGAGCGCGGCCGGATCCCCGGCGCGCGTTTCCTCCCGCTGGACGCGATCGTGACCGAGCGCGGCGGGCTTCCGAACGAGCTCCCCTCGACGTCGGTCCTCGACTCGGTCTTCGAGTCGGTCGGGGTGGCGGACGGCGACCGGATCGTGCTCTACGGCGAGCCGCTCGCTGCGGCCCGGGCGTATTTCACGCTCGATGTCCTGGGTCATGGCGATCGCACGGCGATCCTCGATGGCGGGCTCCCCGCGTGGCGTGCAGGAGCGTACGAGCTCGCCACCGGACCGGTGGCGGCCGTCGAGCCCGCACGCGCGCGCCTCACCGTGCGCGAGCGGCCCGGGGTGGTGGTGGATGCCGCGTGGATCGCGGCCCGGGCCGGCGATCCGGGGATTGCCGTGATCGACGCCCGGCCCCCCGCAGAGCACCGGGGGGAGACGCCGGGAGAAGGCGTGACCCGGCCGGGACACATTCCCGGCTCGGCGAATCTCTTCTGGAAGGCGACGATCGTTTCGGACTCGCTTCCCGAGCTTCGGGACGAGGCCGCGTTGCGAAAGCTCCTGCTCGCAGCCGGCGCGACGCCCGGCGACACCGTCGTCGCGTATTGCCGGACCGGCGTGCAGGCGAGCCATCTCTATTTCGTGGCGCGGTACCTCGGGTACGAGGTCCGGATGTACGACGGCAGCTATCTCGACTGGGCGCGCCGGTCGGAGCTGCCGGTGGAACGGGGGACGGGCGTCAATGAATGAACTCTCATCGGCCGTTCATCACCCTGTCAGGCCGCAGGTGGCAGTTTGTGTAAGTGAAACGAATCGAATGGCGCGACGGTACGCGCTCATCGTGAGAGGAGTTGGACCATGCGTAGAATCATCGTAGCCGGGGGGCTCCTGAGTCTGCTGGTGGTGGGACCGATGGCGGCCCAGCAGGGTCAGCCGCAGCCCCGTCCGCAGGGACCGCCCGCCGTGCAGCCGGCGGTGCCCGGTCAGGCCGATCGCCAGATGCAGCGGCAGCACGACATGCTGCAGAACATGGACCGCCTGATGGTGCAGCTGCGGGAGACGAACCGCTGGATGGCGCAGAATCAGGTCGAGAACCAGTATCGCACGCTGGGCCGCCAGATGGAGCGGACAGCCGAGCAGCTCCGCAACATGGAGCGGTCGATGACCCAGATTCGGCCCGAGGTCGCCGCCCGGCGCGACCAGGATCGCCTCCGCGAGATGGACCAGCTGCGGGATCGGCTGCATCAGATGCAGCTGGACCTGGAAGCCGCGCACACCTCGCTCCGGAAGATGGTAGGCCGGCCGTGACACGCGATGCGCTGGGCCGGACTGTCTGGATGGCGTCGGTGGCTGTGGCCGCCGGCGCCACGTCCGTTTCGGCCCAGCGCGTGACGTACGAAGGGGGTGTGACGATGACGCGGGGCGCCTACATCTTCAGCGATCCCGCCACGGTCTGGTCGCTGTCCACAGGTCTCGCGCTGTCGTCAGGGCCGTGGACGGTGCGGCTCGGTCTTCCTGTTTCACTGCAGAACTCATCACTCGTAGCCACGGGTGGGGTCGGCCCGGTGCCGACCGGTGGCTCGTCGAGCGGGGTGGTCGCCGACTCCGGCCGCGCGCGACACGGACGGGGTGGCAGCGGCATGGACGGCGAGGGAAGCGGGAGCGGGTCCGGCGACCCCGCGCCTGGCGATGGGGCCGGATCCGGCAAGGGGCACGGCGCAGGCGGCGGAAGCGGGGGATCAGGCATGTCTCTCGCCAGCGCACCTGTCGATGTGCCGATGAGCGCGTATCGCGACTATTTCGTCGCGGCAGGAGACCCTCTCGCGCAGGTCGGGTGGCGTGCGAGCTCGGGGCGCGCCACCTTCTCCCTGACGGGGATGGTCAAGGCGCCCCTGGCCGACACGACCGGAATCGGCACGGGACAATGGGACGCCGGCGTCGGTGCGGGCATCTCGCACCGCCTCGGCGCCTGGGGTGGGCTCGGCCTCGACGCGAGCTACTGGCGGCTGGGGGATCTTCCCGACCTCGAGCTGCGCGATCCCCTCGTCGGCAGCGTCTCGCTGATTGCATTTCTTGGGCGAAGCTGGGCGGGAGGCGTGAGCGCCCAGGGCGCCACCGCGATCCTCGAAGGGTACGATCCCTCGGTGTCGATCGGGTTTTCGCTCGCCCGTATCGTTCCCGGAAGACTCGTGAGCGTTCAGGCGAACTTCGGCCTGACGGAGACGGCGCCCGGGTTCTCGCTGGGAATGGGATGGGTGCTGCCGCTCGCCGGCGGTAACTGAGCGGCAGCGCTTGATCCCGGGAATGCCCGCTTCGCACCCCCTTACATCCGGAGACCAGAGCATGAGCGATCCGCGCCAGGGTACCGCCGCCGATCCGGCGTCAGACGATGCGGGAGGATGGGTGTCGGCGCGGATCGGGCGCGGGCACTACCACACCGATCTGCGGGCACGGTCGCATGCGTTTCCCGCCGACGAGCCGATCGCCCGCGGCGGGAGCGATCGCGGTCCGACGCCCTATGAGCTCCTCCTCGGCGCACTCAGCAGCTGCACGGTGATCACGCTCCGCATGTACGCGGACCGCAAGGGATGGCCCCTCGATTGGGCCGAGGTCCGGCTCCGGACCGCCCGCTCGCACGAGGAGGACTGCGAGAACTGCGAGGCATCGGATGTCGGGATCACGTCGATCGAGCGGGAGGTGGAGCTCTCCGGCGAGCTGACCGACGAGCAGCGAGGGCGGCTGATGCAGATCGCCGATCGCTGCCCGGTGAAACGGACGCTGGAGCAGTCGATCCGGATCGTCCCGGCCTGATCCGACGGCAGCTCCCGGCAGCGTGGCGATTGCGTCGGAAGTGAGGAGGGTCACCGCAGTCGCTACGCGAGAGGGCTACCTACGAAGAGCGGCGCATCGGGCGCGTCGCGCTGCGCGCGTCATGCCGGCTCATCGGGAGGATCCCATGCGTAACGTCGTTCCCGCCATCGCCACCCTGCTCGTCTCACTCGCCGGCGCAGCCTGCGGCAACCGAACCGGCACCACACCGACCGACACTGGTCCGCAGATCGCCAATGACACCATGGTGACCGATGCGGCACCCTGTGTCCCGCTCGAGACGCGCCCGCCCAACGCCCCCGCCCAAATACCGGCATTCGAGGGCCAGACCCGGACCTGTGGCGTCACCTCGGATGTGGCCTTCGATGTCGCGGTCATCGCCCGCGGGCTCGAGCATCCCTGGTCGGTGGAGCCGCTTCCGGGCGGCGACCTCCTCGTGACCGAGCGGCCCGGCCGCCTGCGCGTCGTCTCAGCGTCGGGAGTCATCGGGAGCCCCGTCACCGGCCTGCCGCCGGTGGACGCGGGCGGACAGGGCGGACTCCTCGACCTGGCGCTGAGTCCGGAGTTCGAAACCGACCGGCGGATCTACTGGAGCTTCAGTGAGCCGCGGAGCGCCGGAAACGCGACGAGCGTGGCGCGTGGAGTCCTCTCGGCGGACCGGGCATCGGTCAGCGGCGCGGAAGTGATCTTCCGTGCGCTCCCCGCGTATGAGGGCGACAAGCACTTCGGATCGCGTCTCGCCTTCGGGCCCGACGGGAAGCTGTACGTGACGCTGGGCGAGCGCTCGGACACCCCGATGCGCCCGCAGGCGCAGCAGCTCGGCAGTCACATGGGGAAGATCGTCCGGATCAACCCCGACGGATCGGTCCCGGAGGACAATCCCTTCCGTGGCCAGGCCGGTGCGCTGCCGGAGATCTGGACCCTGGGGCACCGGAACGTTCAGGCGGCGGCATTCGACGCCGAGGGGCGGCTCTGGGAGATCGAGCACGGCACCCGGGGTGGCGATGAGCTCAACCTGGTGGAGAAGGGAAAGAACTACGGCTGGCCCATCGTCGCCTACGGCGTGGAGTACTCCGGCGCGCCGATTCCTGGCTCCGTGACCGCCCGCGAGGGCTTCGAGCAGCCCGCCTACTACTGGGACCCCGTGATCGCCCCTTCGGGGGCCCAATTCCATTCGGGCAATGGCTTTCCGGCGTGGCGCGGAAGCCTCTTCATTGGCGCCCTGAAAGAGAAGCGCCTGGTGCGGCTCACGCTCCGTGACGGCCGGGTGATCGGAGAGGAGCACCTGCTCCGCGATCGCGGCCAGCGCGTGCGTGACGTGCGGGAAGGTCCCGACGGCGCGCTCTACCTCGTGACCGACGAAGCCGCCGGCGAACTCTGGAGGATCACTCCACGCCCGTGATGGGAACCCGGGACGCCCTCCGCTGAACGCTCGAGTCTAGGCGCCCGCCCCGCGACCGGCGAGCGCTGCAGCAACCCGCTCGAGTCGGGCGCGGGCGTCGTCCGCTACCTCGCGTACGGCCGCGTTGGCCGCCAGTGCGCCCGTGCCGAGGAGCAGGTGAGGATCGCTCAGTCGGACCACGCTCTCGTCGGATCCCGCGGCCTCGACCGTGACGTTGCAGGGGAGGAGCAGCCCGACGGCGGGATCGGCGTTGAGGGCCGAGAACGCGAGCGGGGGATTGCAGGCGCCGAGGATTACATAGGGGCGGAATTCCTTTCCGAGCTTCTCCCGGAACGCGGCCTGCATGTCGATCTGGGTGAGGATGCCGAAGCCCTCCGCCTGCAGTGCCTCGCGCACTGTCGCGATGGCAACATCGAACGAAATGGGGAGCCGGATATCGGCGCCGAGCGTCGTGTTCATGAGTGCCTCCCGGGCGCGGTCGTAGCGTTCAGATGGAGGGTTCGCGCCGCGGGTCGGGCCGCGCCTCGCGGATGCGCTTGGCGACCTGTCCCACCACCGCCGGCACGAGAGCGAGGGCGCCGACCACGAGCCAGTCCCGCAGGGCGAGCGGCTGCGTATGCAGGACGGTGCCCAGCGGTCGGAACTGCACGGCGACGACCTGCAATATGGCGACGAGCAGCACGGCGCCGAGTGCCCAGCGGTTGGCGATCACGGCAGCCGGCGTGAGGACCGCAGTCCGGCGGCGGGCATTGCCCAGGTGCAGTCCCTGCGCGAGCCCGAGGGTCGCGAAGCTCATCGTCACGGCCCGCGGGCCCGCCACGCCATCCTCGAGGACGGCGAGCGCGAACGCCGACAGCGTGGCGGCGGTGATCAGCACGGCATAGGCGCTGATGCTCCGGAGGAATCGCGGCGAGAGGATCGCCTCCTCCGGGTCGCGGGGCGGCCGGTGCATCACGTCTTCCTCGGCGGGCTCGAGCGCGAGCGCCAGTGCCGGGAAGGTGTCGGTTACCAGGTTCAGCCAGAGGATCTGCAGGGGAAGCAGCGGGAGCGGAAATCCCGCGAGGGCCGCGGTGAGGAGCACGAGCACCTCGGCGAGATTGCAGCTGAACAGGTAGAAGACGAACTTCCGGATGTTGTCGAAGATGACCCGGCCCTCTTCCACGGCCGAGCCGATCGTGGCAAAGCGATCGTCCTGCAGGACCACCGCGGCGACCTCGCGCGCGACGTCGGTGCCGCGAACGCCCATGGTGACGCCGACGTCGGCCTTCTTGAGGGCGGCCGCGTCGTTGACGCCGTCTCCGAGCATGGCCACGATCTCTCCGCGTCGCTGATACGCGCGGACGATCGACAGCTTGTCCTCGGGGCTCACCCGACAGAAGGCCGCGACGCGAGCCACGCGCTCCGTGAGCTCCGCATCCGAGAGGCTGGCCAGCGCCCGGCCGTCGAGCACTTCGTCGCCGAGGGAGAGAATGCCCAGCTCTTCGGCGATCGCCTCCGCCGTTCGCCGCTGATCTCCCGTGATCATCACGGTCCGGATTCCCGCCTGGCGAAACTGCCGGATGGTCTCCAGGACCCCCGGTGCCGGGGGATCGATCATCCCGGCGAGACCCACGAACGCCAGATCGCCAAGTGATGCCTCGTCGGGGGCGGTGACCGGACCCGACGCCAGCGCCAGCACGCGCAGCCCCCGGGCGGCGAGCGCGTCGTTGCGCGCCATGATCGTCCCGCGCCACGCCTCGTCCATCGGCCGGTCTCCGCCGACAGTGTGCACCCGGCTGCAGCGCTCGAGCACGCGCGCCGGCGCGCCCTTCACATGCGCGACGAGCCCCTTTCCGGGAACCTGGTGGAAGGTCGCCATGAGCATGCGCTCACTCGAGAAGGGCACGTCGCCGGCCTCGGGATGAGCGGCCAGCAGCTCGGCGCGGGCAAGCCCGGCCTTGCGGGCCGCCACGAGCAGCGCGCCCTCCGTGGGATCCCCGTGCACCACCCAGCCCTCGTCGCCGAGCTCGACCTCGGCCCGGTTGGCGAGCATCGCCACGTGCAGCGCCGTCCGCAGCTGGGGATCATGGGGCGGCTGCATACTGCGGCCGCCCTCGGTCAGCAGCCCGCGAGGTTCGTACCCCGTTCCGCTGATCGTGATCTCCCGGTCCGGCAGGGCCAGGGTCGTAACGGTCATTTCGCCGGCGGTCAGCGTTCCGGTCTTGTCCGCGCAGATCACGGTGACGGACCCGAGGGTCTCGACGGAGGGCAGCCGGCGGACCAGCGCATGCCGGCGTGCCATGCGGTGCATCCCCACCGCGAGCGCGATGGTGGCGACGGCGGGAAGCCCCTCGGGCACCGCGGCGATGGCGAGCGCGATCCCGGTTTCGATCATCCGAGCGAGCGGCAGTCCGCGAAGGGCGCCGATCGCCGCCACAATGGCGCCAATTCCTACGGCGAGCCAGACGAGGCGGCGCCCGAGCGCATCGAGTCGTTTCTCGAGCGGAGTGCGTTCGTCCGGGAGCGCGCCGACGAGGCCACCGATGCGGCCGAGCTCGGTGGCCATGCCGGTCGCCCCGACGACCGCACGCGCCGTCCCGGTCACGACGATCGTCCCCTTGTACAGCATGTTGGCGCGGTCGGGGAGAACGGTATCCTCCGCGAGGGACTCCGCATGCTTGGCCACCGGCAGCGACTCGCCAGTGAGCGGGGCCTCGTCGGCCTGAACGTCGGTCGCTTCGATGATGCGAGCGTCGGCGGGCACCGATTGCCCGGCCTCGAGCCGCACGATGTCGCCGGGCACCAGGTCGCGCGCGTCGATCGCGCGCGCCCGTCCCCCGCGGACCACGGATGCACCCGGCGTCTCGAGCCGCAGAAGCGCCTCCATGGCACGGCGTGCCCGCAGGTCGCTCACGAAGCCAACCAGCGTATTGATCACGAGGACCGCTCCGATGGCCGCCGCCTCGACGAAGTCGCGGACGATCAGGGAAACGGCAGCGGCCGCGAAGAGCGGCACCACCACGACCTTGGTGAGCTGGTCCAGCAGGATGGCCCAGGCCGAGCCCCGCCTGGGGGCGCGGAGCGCGTTGGGGCCGTGGCGGGCAAGCCGGGCGGCGGCCTCGGCGTCGGAAAGACCATCCCGCGCGCTCCCGAGCTGCTGGAGGGCCGCGTCGACGGAGAGCGAGTGCAGGGGCACGGGATCGGCTTGTCGCGTGAGAGAAGTGGGCGAAAGTTGCCGGAGGCCGCTCCGCCTGTCCACCTTCAGCGGGGCCGGACATCGCGCTGGTGATCCCGGAAACCGCCAACCACTTCCGGTCGTACGGCGCCCGACGGCTCCATCCTGTCCTCTACGCCGATCCGCAGAGTGGGAGATTGCATGCTCCGGTCGCGTTCGATTCTTCGCCGCATGGCATCAGGGATTCTGTTCGTCGCGCTCCCGCTCCTCTGCGGCGCGCCGCTCGCCGGCCAGGTGACCGGGGGCGCGGACCAGCCATCGCCGCTCGACCGCCGGGCCCGCGCCGCGGTCGTGGACAGTCTGCGGGCGCTCCTGGTCCGTGTGTATGTGGATGCCGATACCGGGCGGCTCATCGCCGAGCACCTCCGGCGGCGGGCGGCGGCGGGCGCCTACGATCGCCTGACCGACCGGGGGGAATTCGGTCGGGCGCTGACGCGAGACCTCCGTTCGGTCAACCGGGACGAGCACCTCGGCGTCGGCTACGAGCCCGGCGCCCCGCTGGACCGGCTCGGGCCCCGCGGGCTCGAGTTCGCGGGGGAGGGGGGCGGGGACGATTCGGCGGCGGTGGAGGCGCAGGCCCGCGGCCTTCATTATGGACTCGGCAAGCTCGAGATCCTCGCCGGCAACATCGGGTACGCCGAGCTCACCGGCTTCTTCGAGGGCGCCGGCGCGGAGCGGATGATGCTCGCCGCGCTCGAGTACCTGAAGGACACCGACGCGGTCATCCTCGATCTCCGCCGCCACGGCGGCGGCAGCGGGGACATGAGCAACTGGCTGCTGAGCCATTTCCTCGGGCCCGACTCGCTGCTCACCCTCCGAGTAGCGGAGCGGGTCAATGCCCGCACGGTGGACCGCTACACGCTCGCCCGGGTGCCGGGTCCGCGCCGAGCCGAGGTCCCCCTCTACGTCCTGACGAGCCGTGGCACGGCGTCCGCCGCGGAGGATTTCACCTTCGTGCTCCGGAACCTCGACCGCGTGATCGTGATCGGCGACCGGACGGCGGGCGCGGGCCACAACAACACGCTGCTCGGGCTCGGCGAGGGATTCATCGCCTCGATCTCGTTCAGCCGGGTGACGGATCCGGCATCGGGGAGGGAATGGGAGCGGACGGGTATCGCACCGGACATCGCCGTGCCGGCGCATGAGGCGCTTGCGGCGGCGCACCTGGCCGCGCTCGACTCGCTCGGGGCCGCTCTCCCGCCGCCTGCGGCCCGACGCCTGAGCCTCCTGCGCGAGACGGCGGCGGCGGGTTACGCCCCCCGCACGGTGCCCGACTCCCTGCTGATGCGCTACGCGGGAAGCTATGGCGACCGGCACGTGACCATCCGGAACGGCGCACTCTGGTACCGACGCGGCGAGCTTCAGGAGACCCCGTTGATCGCTCTCACCGATTCCACCTTTTCCACCGAGCGCACCCCCGCCATGCGATTCGAGTTCCGGATCCGCGAAGACTCGGTGCGGCTCCTCCTGCGGCAGCCTGATGGCCGGGTCGAGGAGGTCGCGCGCGATCGGTAACGATTTCGCGGTCCGCCGTAACGTTCCGATGCAGACCTGAACGAAACGTGGCAGCGGCTGCCGGAGCAAAGCCGAGCTGATCGGTCGTATACGTTGTGACGCAACGACTTGCGCCGCCGCCAATGAGCCGCTGACAGGTCTGTTTCTTGCCACTCCGTGCGGGCGACCTCCCGCGCAGGAGCGGCATGCCGATCGAGACCACCGCAGCAGCGCCGCCCGCCAGGGCGGTGGCGCCGTCGCCTGTTCCTCCGACCCGAACCTCGGGGGCGGCAGCCCCCGGGGGCCCATCCAGCCGACTGCTGATCGCGATCACGCTGGTGCTCCTCGCGGTGAATGCCGCGGGGATGCCGTACTACCTGCTTGCCGCCGGCGAGCGAGTCCGCAGTCCGCTCCACCCCTGGTTCCGTCCATCCGGATACGTGGGTCAGACCGCGGGCATCGTTGCGTGCGTCATCTTTCTCTTCCTCTGGCTCTATCCCCTCCGGAAGAAGTTCCGCGCACTCGCCTTCACCGGCTCGGTCGGACGCTGGCTCGACGTGCACGTCACGGCGGCCCTCTGCCTTCCGCTGCTGCTCGCCATTCACTCCGGCTGGCGCATCGACGGCCTGATCGGTCTCGGCTTTGCGGCGATGCTCGTCGTCTGCGCGAGCGGAGTGGTGGGACGCTACCTCTACGTCCGGATTCCCCGGAGCCGCACCGGCCTCGAGCTCACGCGCGATGAGGTCGCCGCCCGGCGGCGGGGCCTCATCACCGAGATCGCCGCGGCGACGGGCGAGGACCCCTCCGAGGTCGATCGCCTCCTTCGCGTGAATCCGTCGGCCCGCGTGGCCGATGGGATCGTCGCTGCCATCGGTGGAATGCTGCGCGATGACCTTCGCCGCTGGCGGGCGGGGCGCGAGCTCCGCCGCCGCTGGCAGGGTCGGGGGGTGGGGATCGATCGACGGTCCCTCCGGCGCGTGCTGCAGCTTGCCAAGCGCGAGATGGCGCTCGATCAGCAGGTGCGGATGCTCTCGGCGACGCACCGCATCTTTCGCTACTGGCACGTCTTTCACCGTCCCTTTGCGCTCACCTCCCTGGTGGCCGTCGTCATCCACGTCGCGGTGGTCGTGGCGCTCGGCGCCACCTGGTTCCGGTAATGGAGACCGCGCTCACCCTCGCCGGTTTCGTGGCTCTGACCGCGCTCTCGGTCTGGCTGCATGTGCGCGGTACATCCGCGGCTCACGCGCCTGCGTGTGAGCCCGCGGGGACATGCCCAAGGTGCCGGGCGCCGGTGCCGGCGGGAGCGGCGTGCTGCCCCCGCTGCGGCGTCCCGCAGCAGCTCTACAGCCTGATCGCTACGCCGACCGCTCTCGGGGAGAAGGACCTCGGGGCGCGGGCGCACGCGGTGGTCCGGGCCGACATGTGCGTGGGGTGCGGCACCTGCGTGGCGGCGTGTCCCGAGCCGGGCGCGCTCTTCCTCGCCGGGAAGCGGGCAACCGTGAACCGGGCGGCCTGTGTGGGACATGGCGAGTGCGCCGCGGCCTGTCCCGTCGGCGCCATCATGCTCGCCACGGGCGATGCGGTGCACCGCGTCGAAGTCCCCGAGATCGGACCCGACTTCCAGACGAACGTTCCGGGGATCTACATCGTGGGCGAGCTGGGCGGGCGGGGCCTCATCAAGAATGCGATCAACGAGGGAAAGGTCGCCGTGGAGCAGATCGCCACCGAGCTCGCGCGCGAGCGGCCCCCTGGCGACGCCGACATCTACGATCTCTTGATCGTCGGCTCGGGGCCGGCGGGTCTCAGCGCGGGACTGGAAGCGTTGCGCCGCGGCCTCCGCTATGCGGTGCTGGAGCAGGGCTCCCTCTCCGAAACGGTGCGAAAGTATCCCCGCCGCAAGCTGCTCTTCGCCGAGCCGATCAGCATCCCGCTCTATGGCGACCTCTGGGTGGCCGATGCCTCGAAGGAGGCGCTCCTCAAGGTCTGGGAGACGATCGTGGCGCGCACCGGTCTCTCGGTGCGGACGGGCCAGCGGGTGCTCAACGTGACGCGCACCGGCGCCCTCCTCGAGGTCGAAACCGGCGAGGCGCGGCTGCGGGCGCGGCGGGTCGTGCTGGCCACCGGGCGCCGCGGGACGCCCCGCCGCCTCGGCGTTCCCGGGGAAGAGCTGGAAAAGGTGCTGTATGACATCGCCGAGATGGAGGGGTTCCGCGGGCGCCGCGTCCTCGTGGTCGGCGGAGGGGACAGCGCGGTCGAGTCGGCGCTCGGCCTCGCGAACCAGGCGGGAACAACGGTCACCCTGAGCTACCGTGGCGACCAGTTCGCCCGGATCAAGGAGCGGAACCGCGAGAAGCTCGAGGCGGCGTCCGCCGCGGGCAGGGTGCGGGTCGTGCTGCGGAGCCAGGTGCGCGAGATCCGCCACGACCGCGTGGTGCTCGACGTGCAGGGCGAAACGGAGCTCCTCCCCAACGACGACGTGATCGTCCGCATCGGGGGCGACGCTCCCTACGCATTCCTCGAGCGCCTCGGAATCCGGATCGTACAGAAGGACGTGCCGCTCGTCGACGAAAGCGCGAGGGCGGGATGAGTCGCGCAGTGGGCGCGGCCGCGCTGCTCCTGGCGACGCTGCATGCGGCCGCGCTGGGCGCGCAGGTGTCGCCCGGTCCGCTCGCCCGGCCGCACGCCGCGCTCGAGGGAGTCACCAACTGCACGCAGTGCCACGGGGGCCAGGCCCGCGAGATGCCCGCAAAGTGCCTGGCCTGCCATCGGGAAATCGGCTGGCTCGTGGAGCAGGGACGGGGACTGCACGCCGCCAACCCGTCGGTGCCCTGCGCCAGCTGCCACCCCGATCATGCGGGGCGCGAGTTCCAGCTCGTCCAGTGGCCGGATGGCGGGCGTGATCGGTTCGACCACCGCCGCGCGGGATGGGCGCTGGCGCAGAGCCATGCAACGCTCCGCTGCGGGGAGTGCCACGAGGCCGGGCTCACGGTCGGTCCGGCCGCCCGCCTCGCGCCCCGGCCTGCTGCCGCCAGGTGGACGACGCTCGAGCGCGACTGCGTGAGCTGCCACCAGGATCCGCACGAGGGCGATCTCTCCCGGCGATGCGACCTCTGCCACGACGCCGCAAAGTGGGAAGAGCCCGTCCGCTTCGACCATGCCGCCACCGACTATCCCCTCACCGGCCGGCATGCCGACGTCGCCTGCAACGACTGCCATGCGCCGGCGGGCCGGCCCATCCGCCGGCGACCGGACGGCCGGCCGAACCCGATCTATGCGCCGCTCGCGCACGCTACCTGCGCCGCCTGTCACCGGGATCCTCACCTGGGCCGCCTCGGTGCCGATTGTGCCGGCTGCCACCAGACGACGGACTTTGCGGCGATCCGGAAAGCGGGGTTCGAGCACGAGCGGACCCGCTACCCGCTCCGGGGCCGCCACGCGTCGGTGCGCTGCGAAGGCTGTCATGACCCGGCCTCGGCGCGGCAGTACACCCCGGAATTCGCGACGTGCGGAGACTGCCACGGCGACGCGCATGCCGGCGCAGCGACGCTCGCCGGACGACCGGCCGACTGCTCGGCGTGCCATGGTCTGAACGGCTTTTCGCCCGCGACGCTTCCGGCGGCCCGGCATGCCGACACGCGCTATCCGCTCGAGGGGAAGCACCGCACGGTGGCATGCTCGGCATGTCACGTGGCCGTGGCGGGAGGCGCCGGCGCGGCGCTCGGCACGTCGCGTGTCGCCCTGCGGCCCACCTTCGAATCCTGCACCGCCTGCCACCGGGACGATCATGCAGGCCAGCTCGCGCGGCGGGCCGGGGCGGGCCGGTGCGAAGAGTGTCACACCCCTTCCGGCTGGCGGCCCTCCAGCTTCGGCGCAGGGGAGCACGCCGATCTCGCCGTGCGCCTCGAAGGCGCTCACGGCCGTGCCCCGTGCGCCGCGTGCCATGGCGCCGAGCGACCGGGGCTCCGACGTCCTGACCCGGCCGGTCTCGGGCGGGCGCGGGTGGCGCTCTCGCTCCCTGACACCGCCTGCGCCGATTGCCACCGGGATCCGCACGAGGGTCGCTTCGCCGCGGACGGGGCTCGACCGGTGACGGGGGGCTGCGCCGCGTGCCACGACGCGGCCGCCTTCCGACCCGCCGGCTTCGACGCGGCGGCCCACGCGGGGTTCGGCTTCCCACTCGCCGGTGCGCACGGCGCGGTTCCCTGTGGCGCATGTCACGACGATCTCGGCGCGGCGGCACCTGCGCCCGGGCTGGTGCGCGGGGCGTCGCTGATCCGGGCGATATCACCCCTCCGGCGCCTGCCCCTCACGGTTGCGCGAACGGACTGTGCCGACTGCCACGACAGTCCCCATGGCGACCAGTTCGGTGGCGCAGCCGGGGGGACGGGCTGCGATGCCTGTCACGATGCTGCCGCCTTTACGCCGGCCGCACGATTCGATCACGACCGCGCCTCCCGGTTTGCGCTGGCGGGCGCCCATCAGCGCGTGCCCTGCGCGCAATGCCATCGTCCCGGAAGCGGCGACGGCGTGGTGCGGTACCGCCCGCTCGATCCCCGGTGTGAAAGCTGTCATGGAGGGACGCGATGAATGCTCGCACATGGATCCCGTTGCTTCTCGCCCTTGCCCTTCAGGGCGGCCGCGCGTCCGCCCAGGGGAATGCGGACCGGTCCGTCACCGTCGCCGCCACCTCGGCGAGTCCGCACGGCGACCTGGCCGAGGCGTGCAGCGTCTGCCATACGGCGACCGGCTGGTCCCCGGTCCGTCTCGACAGCGAGTTCGATCACGCGCGCACCGGCTTCTCCCTCGAGGGCGCGCACGCCCGGAGCGCCTGTCGCGACTGCCACGTCACACTCGACTTTGCGGACACGCCCTCCGAGTGCGTGACGTGCCACCAGGACGTGCATCGCGGCGAGCTCGGCGCCGACTGCTCCCGCTGCCACACGCCGCGGTCGTTCGTGGACCGCGCGGCGATGGTTCAGCTCCATCAGGCCGGGCGCTTTGCGCTGACCGGAGCTCATCTCGTCACCGATTGCGAATCGTGCCACACGCCGACCGCGCCCGGTGGACTGACCTTCGTCAACCGGCCGACAGAATGCGAGAGCTGCCACCGCGCCGCCTACGCCGCCACGACGGATCCCCCGCACGAGGCCGGTGGATTTCCGCTCGACTGCGCGCAATGTCACGCGACGACGATCTGGGAGCGCGCCCGGTTCAACCATGACGGATCGGCTTTCCCGCTCACGGGGGCGCACCGTTCCGTCCCCTGCGGCGACTGCCACGCGAACCATCAGTACGCGGGAACGCCCGCCGCGTGCGCCAGCTGTCACCAGGCCGACTACGACGGAAGCACCGATCCTTCGCATCCGGCCGCGCGGTTTCCCGTGACCTGCGAGACCTGCCACACCACCACGGTGTGGAGTCCCACGAGCTTCGATCACGCGACCACGACGTTCCCGCTCACGGGCGCCCATCTCGCCACGTCGTGCGCGGACTGTCACGCCGACGGCGTATTTGCCGGAAAGCCCTCGGCATGCGTGTCATGTCACCAGGCCGACTATGACGGAACGGCCGACCCGCCGCA
>DASTYH010000052.1:0-2863 GCA_035765075.1 Gemmatimonadales bacterium | reverse complement strand
CCTTCGTCGGGGCCGTGCAGACGGGGACGTACTCCGCCAGCGGTCCGGGGGCGATGACCACACCGGCGGCATGCACCGACATGTGCCGGCTGATGCCCTCGATGCGCGAGCTCAGCTCCACCAGGCGCTGGTACGCGGGATTGCCCTTCACCAGATCGCGGAGCTCGTCCACCCGCTTCACCGCCTCCGGAATGGAGAGGCTGTACGCGGGTCCGGAGGGGATGAGCTTGGTGAGCTTGTCCGCCTCGCCGGGCGGGATCCGGAGGACGCGCGCCACGTCCTTCACGGCGGCGCGCGCCTTCATCGTGCCGAAGGTCACGATCTGGCCGACGCTCGCGCGCCCGTAGCGCTCGCGCACGTACTCGATCACCTCGCCTCGCCGCTCGAAGCAGAAGTCGATGTCGATATCGGGCATCGACACGCGCTCCGGATTGAGAAAGCGCTCGAAGAGGAGATCGAACCGGAGCGGACAGACGTTGGTGATGCCGAGCGCGTAGGCCACGATGGACCCCGCCGCCGAGCCGCGCCCCGGCCCCACCGGGATTCCCCGGGCGCGCGCCGCCGCGATGAAGTCCTGGACGATGAGGAAGTACCCGGCGTATCCCGCCTTCTCGATCACGCCCAGCTCGTAGTCCACCCGCTCGCGAACGGCGTCCGGAAGCGGCGTACCGTACCGGGTGGCCGCCCCCGTTTCCGTCAGGTGGCGGAGCAGCGCTTCGTCGGAGGCGAATTCGGGCGGCTTGGGGAAGGTGGGGAGGAAATAGCGCTTCTCGAAGTCGAACTCGCAGCGGTCGGCCACCGCCTGGGTGTTGGCGAGCGCCTCAGGATGCTCCGGGAAGAGCGCGGCCATCTCCGGCTCGCTCTTGACGTACGACTCGGAGCCGGTGAACCGGAACCGCTTCGGGTCGTCGAGGTCGCTCCCGGTCCCGATCGCGAGGAGCACATCGTGTGATTCGGCGTCCGACTTGTGCAGGTAGTGGGCGTCGTTGGTGGCCACCACGCCGAGCCCCAGGTCGGTCGAGAGCTCGAGCATGCCCCGGGTAACGATGTCCTCTTCCGGGATGCCGTGGCGCTGGATCTCGAGCCAGAAGTTCTCCGGACCGAAGGTCTGGGCAAACCACTCCGCGCTCCGCCGCGCCTCGTCGTACCGGCCCTGCCGGAGCCCGAGCGCCACTTCCCCCGAGAGGCAGGCCGCAAGGCAGACGATCCCCTCGGAGTGGGCGGCGAGGACCTCACGGTCGATTCGAGGACGCCGATAGAAGCCCTCCATGTACCCGATGGAGGTCAGCCGTACCAGATTCCGGTACCCGGCCCGGTTCCGGGCGAGGAGGACGAGGTGGCTGTAGGCGGCCGGGGCCCAGGACGGCTTCTCCCGCGCCTGGCGCGGCCCGAACGCCAGATAGGCCTCGAAGCCGAGGATCGGGCGGATCTTCTGGGCCCTGGCCTCCTCGTAGAAGGACCAGGCGGCGTGCATGTTGCCATGGTCCGTGATGGCCAGACTGTCCATCCCGAGCTTCCGCACGTGCGTGACCAGTTCGGCGAGCCGGTTGGCGCCGTCGAGAAGGGAATACTCGCTGTGCGTGTGGAGATGGACGAAGGGCATGACACCTGGCTGCTATGAAAGACGGGCCATGCCGCGGGGAGAGACCCCGGGCTCGCCCGTTTCTTGCGGCTTAGCCGCCCTTGTTGTGCCGGGGACCGCTGGTCGGACGTCGCCGTGTCGAAGCATCGGCGTCCGGACCCCGAGCAAGCTATCGGCGGCCCCCGCGATTGTCAAAAGTGATTGTCTTGTCTAGGTTTAATACACTTGGGCCGCTCCCGCCGGCTCGAGGGAGGACGCCGTGAAGCGAACCCAGCTCAAATCCGTGGTCGTGGGGGTGGGCATCCTGCTCGCCGCCTGCGGTGGGGAGACGGTCGAGCCGCCCGATAACGGAGGCGGAACCCCTCCGCCCCCGCCGCCGCCCCCTTCCGGGGCGTGTGCGGCTCCCGTGGACATCGCGCTCCAGCCCGGCAGCCACGTGGTGGTCAATCCCACCGACGGCGGCGGCTGTGTGCGCTTCCCGGCGCCGGGGAACCAGGGCGCCGAATACCTCTACGCCGCCCTGGCCACGAACGGCACCGAGTCCCAGCTGGGCGTCTCCGTGAGCTACAAGCTGAGCGGCGCCTCGGTCCTTACCGCCAGCGAAGCCGCCACCTCGGCCGCGGCGCTTCCGCCGACGCTCGATCCCTCGCTCGGCGCCTTCAAGCAGCCGCGCTCGGCGGAGGCGTTTCATCAACGGCTCCGCGCCAGCGAGCGCGCCCTCTCCGAGGCTCCCGGCGCGCTGCTCTTCAACCGCAGCCCCACCTCCGCCAACCTCGTCGCCATTCCCCCGACCGTGGGGCACCAGCGGACGTTCAAGGTGTGCGAGACGACGGACTGCAACGGCTTCGTCGACGTCGCGGCGACGGCGAAGTACGTGGGTCCGAAGGGCGCCATCTACCTCGACAACAGCGTCCCGGCGGGCGGCTATACCCAGGCCGATCTCGACGCCGTGGGCTTTCTCTTCGACAACTACCTCTACCCGATCGACACGACCGCCTTCGGCCGGGAGTCGGACCTCGACAACAACGGCGTCGTCGTCGTGCTGCTGACCGACCAGGTCAACGCGCTGAGCGGGAACTGCAACGCCGAGGGGAGCGTCATCCTCGGGTACTTCTTCGGCACCGACCTCCTGACGGGCCAGCAGGGGTCGAACGGTGGCGAAGTCTTCTATGGCCTGGTTCCCGATCCGAACAACAGCACCTGCACGATCTCGCGGGACTACGCGCGGGGCTACCTCGCCCCGACGTTCATCCACGAGTTCCAGCACATGATCAGCTTCAA
>DASTYH010000051.1:0-5978 GCA_035765075.1 Gemmatimonadales bacterium | reverse complement strand
GGTGACGCGGCCGTCCGCCTGCATCTGGCCGGTGATGGAGAGCGAGTACCCCGTGGTGCGCATCATGGCGCTGATGCCGCGCTCTTCGTCGTAGCGGTCGATCAGCTGGAAGGTCGTGGACGCGGGCGCGCCGTTCCGGGTGCCGGACACCTCGACCTTGAGCGCCACGAGGTCCGGCGCCTTCGGCTTGAAGAGCATGGGGTGCACCGCCGCAATGAAGACGTCGCGCGGGACGACCGTGTTGCCTTTCACCGTGATCGGCTCGTTGGAGATGAGCCCGAGCTCCCGGATCGGGCGCATGATGGCGACGTGACCCGGATACCGCAGGGTCTTGTACTCCATCGTCTGCACCTTCCCCTCCCACGCGAACGGCATGGTGCTGATTCCCCCGCCGGTATGGAACGCCTCGAGCGTGCCGACCGGCTCGGGAAACTCGACGTCCTCGAGCTCGCTCAACGCGTCCACCTGCGTCGGCTTCCCGTTGCGGAGGATCCACGAGGGCGTCGTGTAGTAGTCGAGCGCGCCCTCGAGGGAGTAGACGATCTGGTAGTTGAGCGGCGGCTCCGGATGCTGCGGGAGCCCGCCGACGAAGATCCGCACCCGCTCCGCGCGGTCGAGCCGGCGAATCCCCTCCGCGGCCAGGATATTGACCATCCCCGGCGCCAGTCCGCAGTCCGGGATGACGGAAAGTCCCTTCGCACGGGCCGCGCCGTCCAGCTTCTTCTGCTCGAAGACGATCTCCGTGTTGCCGCCCAGATCGGAGAAGTGGCAGCCGGCCTCGATGGCGAGTCGGGCCATGTCCGTATTGAAGTAGTACGGAAGGGCGCTCATGACGGCCGTGCGCCCGCGCATCACGTCGAGCACCGCCGCGTGGTCCTTGACGTCGAGCTTCACCACCGACAGGCGGCCCGTCCGGGCCTCGGTGAGCCACGCGGGGAGATTCCCCGGATTCAGATCGGCCAGCGTCACCCTGCCGGCGCTGCAGTAGCGGAGAAGATCGTACGCGCAGGCACAGCCCTGCAGTCCCGCGCCGAGTACCAGCATGTCCATGAACACCCTCAAGACGGAAGAACAGGGGCGTGAGCCCCCGAAGATAGCCGCGTCCATGAGGGCCATTCAAGCCGGCCCCGAGGAGCGTAAATTGGGCGCATGTCCGCTCCTCCCCCTGACGGAACCCGCCAGCGGCTCCTCCGCGCGGCTCTCGACCTCTATACCTCGGTCGGATTCCGGGCCACCACGACACCCATGATCGCCCAGCGGGCGGGCGTGGCCGAGGGGACGATCTACCGCCATTTCGGGGGCAAGGAGGAGCTCCTCAACGAGGCGTACCGGGGCGCCCAGCGCTGGCTGGTGGGGCTCGCGGAGGAGATTCGCGGCGAGCGCCACGGCTCCGTTGCCGAACTGCTCCGCCGCCTCGGCCGCCGGCTGGTGGAAGCGGCGGAGCGCGATCCCGCGGGCGTGCGCATGGCCCTGCAGTGGCGGGAGGAGCGATACCTGGACGAGCGGAGTCGCGAGGTGGCGCGGGAGTTCCGGGCCACGCTGCAGCAGGCCGTGGCGGCGGGAAAATCGGATGGGCTGGTCCGGGCGGGGCCGGCGGAGCTCTGGGCGTCGGTCTGGCTCGCCGTCGTCGGGTTCGCCGCGGAGCGGGTGGGGAATCGGGAGTGGCCGCTCGATCACCCGCAGGTGGGGCTCACGCTCGAGGCGGCCTGGGATGCCATCGCCGCGCGGCGCGACGATTCAGCGGGTCGTACCGGGGAAGTAGGTTAGCCCTCCCGTCACGGGGCGCGACGGTGTGAATTCGACGCGCCGCGGCCGCCCGGGCCCGAGCGGCCGCACCTCGATCACGCCCTCGCGGACGTACGCCACCGAATCGCGTCCCCACCGCGCCGCGTGCGCCGCGTCCCGGGCCATCACGCTTTCGCTCTCCCCTGCCACCGCGCAGAGCGCACCGGGAATGGTATCGCACGGCTCCGCCCGCGCGAAGATCGGATCGCCCAGGAAGATGCCCAGCGCGGAATCGGCATCGGCGAGACGATCCCGCACCGGTGCCGCCGGCTCACCGGTGGGCGGGACGGCGAATGCCCAGAGTCCCGCATCCGTCTCGACATGGAGCGCGCGCCCATCGCGCGACCAGCCGAGCGCCCGGGGCGACGCGCCCGCGCCCTGCGGGAAGAGCAGCGCGCGCTCGGCGCCGCTCAGGAGGTTCATGAGCCACACGGTGGGCGGCTCCGCACCGGCCGAGCGGAGAAAGGCCACCGATCCGCCATCGGGCGCCAGCACCGGCGCCGACTCGGCGACGGGCGAGAAGGTGAGGGCAATCGTCACGCCGCCCTCCGGCCGCGCCGCGTAGAGATCGGACCCGCCCGAGCCCTCTGCCACGAAGACCACGTACGGGTCCTTCCCCACTTCCATCGCCCCCCGGAGCGGCGGCAACGTGCACCCGGCGCCCACGATCAGGCCAAGACCGCTCAGGAGTGGAATCCGGAGACCGCGCGGCTCGCGCCTGCGATCCAGTGACCTGCAGGCGGCCGGCACGATCGGAACGAGCGGCGGAATCGGCGGTTCCTTTCTCGTCAATTCCCGAGCCGGGCGCGATAGAAGCCGAGGATCCGCTCCCACGCCCGCTCGACGGCCGGGGTGTCGCTCCCCTGGCGCCCCGGCTTGAGGAAGCCGTGTCCCGTTCCCTCGTAGATCTCCATCTCGAAGGACTTGCCCATCGCCGCCATCTGGCGCCGGACGTCGGGCAGCGGCGTGTTCACCCGTGCGTCGTTGGCGCCGTAGATCCCGAGCACCGGCGCCTCGATCCGCGCGAGCGCCGCGCTGTCCGGCGCCGGCCCGTAGCAGACCACCGCCGCGCGGAGCCGGGGGTTGTTCGTGGCGTAACGGAAGCTCTGCTGGCCGCCCCAGCAGAAGCCGATCGTCCCGATCTCTCCCCGCTCGACCGCGGGGACGCTGTCGAGGTAGGCGTACACGGCGTCGAGATCGGCGGTGATCCGATCGGGTTCGAGCTGGCCGATGAGCACTCGCGCGGAATCACCCGAGGCGGGCGTCATCCCGAACCGCGAGGAGAGGAGGTCCGGGGCGATCGCCACGTAGCCGGCGCCGGCGAGCCGGTCGGCCACCGTCGGCTCCCAGTCGGTGAGACCCCGGTTCTCGTGGATGACGATGATGCCGGGCGCGCGCGAGCTCCGCTCCGGGTATGCCACGTAGGCCCGGATCGAGTCGGCGCCGCGCGGGATCTTCACCCATTCGCCGTGTGTGGTGACGGCGCCGCCGGCAGGCTCCGGGGAGCGCGCGCAGCTGGTGAACGCGGCCGCACCGGCAACGAGTGCGGCGAGGGGAACGGCGGTCAGTCGGGTCGACAGGGAGCGCATGCGGACCTCGGCGGAGGAAGGCGATGGCGAGTCGGCGGAGGAGCGATCAGCGCCTGCGGAAGAGTCGGGCGAGCATTCCTCCCTGGAGCACGCCGTCGAGCGCGGTGGCGAACTCTTCCATCGACTGATACCGGTCGTCCGCCTCGAGCGCAAGCGCGCGATTGATGACGGCCTCGAGGCGCGCGGGGAGGTCGGGGCGGACCGACCGCAGGGGGCGCGGGAGGCCGCGGAGCCGCGCCACCATCATCTCCTGGGCGTTCTTTCCGGTGAACGGCAGCTCGCCGGTGAAGAGCTCGAAGGCGAGCACGCCCAGCGCGTAGACGTCGCTCCGCCCGTCGAGCGTCCGGCCGCGGATCTGCTCGGGGCTCATGAACTCGGGCGTGCCGAGCACGATGCCGGTCTGCGTGAGGCGGGCCACGTCCACGCCCGCCGCGCGCTCCTTGGCGAGGCCGAAGTCCATGACGACCGCGCGCCGCGACTCCCCCACGATCCCCTCGGGGACCAGCATCACGTTCTCCGGCTTGAGGTCGCGATGGACCACGCCGCGATCGTGCGCGTGCTGGAGCCCGTGGCAGACCTGCATGAGGATCGCGATCCCCTCCTCGAGCGGAATCTCGCGGACCCGGTTCTCGTAGTCGCCGAGCGTCTCCCCCGCCAGGTACGGCATCACCACGTAGAGGATCCCGTCCTTCGTCTCGCCGAGCCGGAGGATGGGACAGACGTTCGGGTGATCGAAGCGGGTGGCGATCCCCGCCTCGCGGCGCAGCCGCTCGGTGGAGTCGCGATCGCGGGTGAGCCGGGGCGGGAGCACCTTGATCGCGAGGTTCTGCCCGGTCCCGCGCTCGATGGCCTCGTAGACCCACGACATCCCCCCCTCGCCGATCTTCTGGCCGATGTCGTACCGGTCATCGAGGAGCGTGCCGGAGAGCGAGCGGAAGCGCTCGGCATCGGCGGCGGGGACGGCGGGGCGGTCGGCGTCGGAGAGCCGGGCGCGCGGCGTGGCGCGGAGTGCGGGGCGTGCGGGGGGAGTCGGTGGCGCCGCGAAGGGCACCTCGACGAGTGGAGTGCCGTCCACTTCACAGTAGCGAGCGGGCGCAGCGTAGTGCTTCTGGCACCGCGGGCAGCGGCGATTCTTCAATCGCGAACCCGGTTCCGGCCTTCCGCCTTGGCCCGGTAGAGATGGGTGTCGGCGAGCCGGAGGAGGGACTCGCCGTCGGTCACGCGCTCGTCCGGGTACGAGGCGAGCCCGATGCTGATCGTGACGCGCACGGGCCGGTTCGGCTCCCCGAAGTCGTGCTCCGCGACCCGCCGGAGCACCCGCTCGGCGAAGCTCCGGCTTTCGATCAGGGTCGTCTCCGGGAGGAGCACGACGAACTCCTCGCCGCCGTAGCGGGCCACCGCGTCGGGAGACCGCTGCTCCCGCCGAAGGAGGCCGGCGAGCTGCTTGAGGATCAGGTCGCCCACCAGGTGGCCCTGCGTGTCGTTGATCTGCTTGAAGTTGTCGATGTCGATCATCATGCAGGTGAGGAGCGACGCATATCGCGCCGCCCGGTCCATCTCCTGCTCGAGCTTCTCGTTGAGCGCCCGCCGGTTGAGGGTGCCGGTGAGCGGGTCGGTGGACGCCAGGTGCTTGAGCTGCTCCTGATCGGAGACGGCGTGCTCCAGGTCGTACGCCCGCTCGAGGGAGCGCACCGCCGCCGTGATCACCTGGTCGGCGAACTGGACGTCCTGCTGGTTGAGGGGGACGTCGTCCTCTGTCGTCCGCAGGAAGAAGACGCCGGCCGGCTCGCCGCGAAGGTTGAAGCGCATCGCGATCGCCGAGCGGCAGGGGATCCCCCGCCCCTCCGACTCCCACTGGGAGCGCACCGCTTCGTAGAGCGGATCGGTGGCCACGTCCTGCGCGAGCACGAGCTCGCCGGAGTCGAGGGCGTGCCGGACCTCGGGATAGCGGCGGAGGTCGATCGGGAGGTTCCGGAGCGTGGGATTCTCGTACGCAGCGACGACGCTCCCGTCCAGCGAGCCGGGCTCGGCGAGGATGATCGAGCAGCGGGAGATCCGGAGGCCCTGCGCCACCCGGCGCACCAGGACCTGGAAGATCTCGTCGGGGCGGATCGAGCTCGCCACCTCGTTCAGGATGTCCACCATCTCCGAGCGGGAGCGCGCTTCGGTGCGCGCCTGGTTGAGCTCGCGCCCCACCCGGAGATGCGCCTTCACCCGCGCGAGCAGCTCGCGTACCCGGAACGGCTTGGCGATGAAGTCGCTCGCGCCGAGCCCGAGGGAGCGGACCGTCGCCTCTTCCGGCGGCATGCTCGAGATCATGAGGACGGGGAGGTCCTGGTACTTCGGATCGGTCTTGACCTGCTGCAGCAGCTGCAGCCCGTTGACCCGGGGCATCATGATGTCGAGCAGGAGGAGATCGAACTGCTCCGCCGCGAGGTGCTCCAGGAGATGCTCCCCCCCGGGGATGGCGACGACATCGTACCCGTTCTCCTTGAGGATCCAGGAGAGGGTGCGGGAGAGTGCCTGATCGTCGTCGGCGACGAGAATCCTGGGAGCGAGCGCCATCAGCGTACCAGACGGTCGAAGAGGTCGGGGTCGACGTTG
>DASTYH010000050.1:0-3135 GCA_035765075.1 Gemmatimonadales bacterium | reverse complement strand
CGGCGCATCCAGTTCGCCATCGGAATGACCGACTCCGCGCCGGCGCAGACGGTGCGCGACAGCGGCATGTACTGGGGGTTCCTCGCCTACAACAGCGACAGCGGGTACATCGCCGGCGTGGGGTATCGGCACTGGGAGGTGGCGGCGGGAACGGCGGAAGCGGCGGGAGCGGCGGAAACGGCGGGAGCCGAGGCAACGGCATCCGCTGCGCGGCAGAGCTTGCCGCTTCCCTTCGACGTTCGATACCTCCCGCTCTTCGCGGTCGGGATGGCGGTGATCGTGGGCGTGCCTGCCACCGCGATGATGGCCCGGTGGAGCGGCTGGCGGCGGCTCGCGGAGCGCTACCCGGATCGCAACACCGGGCGCGGGCGCGCGTTCAAGTCGGGGCCGCTCGTCCTGAACAGGTCGGTCTACAAGATGGGGGTCCGATTCACCATGGACGAGTCGCACCTCCACGTCCGGATGTCGGCGCTCGCGCGGCCGGGACATCGGCCCTTCAGCGTGCCCTGGTCCGAGATCGCCGCATCGCGCGACGAGTGGCCCTGGTTCCCGTTCAAGGGGGAGCCGATGGCCCGACTCACGATCGCGGCGTGTCCCGACCTCCGCATCCTCGTGCGGATGCGGGACGGCCTGCGGATCGCCGAGGCGAGCGGCGGGCGGCTCACGGTCGACGGCGCGGGCAAAGCGACGGCTGAGGCAGTCGGATGACGATCCACCACTCGAGGAGGCAGAACGTGTACACCAGCCTGATCCCCATCGCCCTCGTCTCGCTCGCCGGCGTCGCCGACACCGGCGCGACGCGCCGAGCCGCCTTCGACGCCGACGAAGTGCTCGGCAGGATGCGCGCGGCGTATGCGGCACTCACCTCCTACGCCGACAGCGGTACGGTGCTCGACGAATCGAGCGGCTACACGGATCGCTCGACGTTCCGGACCTACTTCACCCGGGAACCGAACAACCTGTTCATCGAGTTCCGCGGCATCGCATCGGAGTACAAGAGCGGCGCCCGCGTTCCACTGAACGCGGACATCGTCCTCTGGATGGAGAATGGCGAGCTGCAGACCTGGTCGGGCGCCTCCCAGGCGCACGAGACCTATCCGCGCGCCGCCGGCCAGCAGGTGAACGCGGTGAAGAATGCGGGGTACTACACCCGCGGCATCTCGGTCCTCATTCCCTCGCACCTCTACACCAATGCCGGCCTGGCGAGCCCGGTGCACGCCGCCGAAGAGGTGGAGGCTGACGGCTTCGAGACGGTCAACGGCCGGAAGTGCTACCGGTTGCTCGGCGTCGAGCGGTGGCGCTACCCGAGCGGGCAGGAAACGGGCGTCCGGGCGATCACGATCTGGATCGATGCGGAGACCTACCTCATCCACAAGGTCTTCGAGGACACCCCCAAGGGGTATCCGCGCAACGAGATCAGCCGGCGGACGACGACGATCAAGCATCGCGCCAACCCGAAGCTCGCGCCGGCGGTGTTCCGCTACACGGTGCCGGCGAGCTGACGATGCGCCGACGCCGCCGGCGGGCCAGCCGCCTCGAGCTCTTCTACGCCGGCGTCATCGCGGCGTTGATGGTTGGCGGGTCGGTGTGGCTCGACCGGTCGGGCACGCTCATCACCGCGGAAGTCGCGGGGAAGCGGGAGCGGATCGTGGTGGGCTACGAGCCGATGGGCGAGTGGGACCGCTACTACGAGGTCCTGGCCGGCTTCGAGCGCCCGGATGGGGGCCTCTGGAAGGCGGCGGTGCGCGTACCCGCGGAGCGCTACGATGCGCTCCGCGCCGGCGACTCCATCGAGATCCGTTACCTGCCGAAGTTCCCCGCCCTCGCGCGCACGAGCGACCGGTCCACCGTCACGGCACTCGCGGAGTTCGGCTCGCGACTCGCGGCCATCCCGATCCTGGCGTGGCTCGCGATCGGCATTCCGGCGCTCTGGATCGCCGCGCGCATCGGCGCGGTGCCGGTCGTGGGCGTGAGTGCGGCGTGGGCGGTGGCGGCGTGGGCGATGCTGTTCACGCTTCCCGCGCGGGGGGGACCCCGGCCCGTGGAAGCGCTGGCGGAGGTGCGCGCCATCACGCTCGTGGATCGCTCGCCCGAGCATGTCACGCAGACCCGCGCGCACACCGGCCGGTTCGACAACCGCCTCGCCATTCCGTACCAGGTCGTGCAGCTCGCGCTCGCGAGCGGCGGCGCCGGGGACACGGTGCTGGCAGTGGACGCCGTGGATTCCGGAAGCGTGAAGGGACTCGCGCACGGGGCGCGGCTCCCGGTGCAGCTCGATCCAACCGCGCCCCGCCAGGCGCAGCTCGCGGGCGGCACGCGGCGCTTCGCGGAAGCGAATCGCTTCCACTTTCTCATCCCGGTGCTCGGCTGCGTGATCCTCGGTGCGCTCGCGGCGCTCGCGTATCGGTGGCGGCGCTCCAGGCGAACGGCCGCGGAGCCGGTGGCTCGACCCTACGCGAATTCAGGAATCATCCCGCACGAAGGAGGCGCATGATGTCGCACATCCCCATTCACGGCGTGGTGTGCGGCACCATGCTGTTCCTTGCGGCCGCGCACGCCGCGGAGGCGCAGGACCCGCATACGGCATCACGGACGAGCGCGGTCCAGCGTCTCGTACCCGACAGCGCTCATGCGCCGGACGTGACCGGCCGCATGCGCGAGCTCGTGTGCCGCGGCAAGCCGGGCATCGACCTGCGCATTCAGCAGGACCCGAGCCCGAGGGATCCGCGGCTCGTGGCCATGGTGCTTCGGTACGAGCGATTGAAGGAGGTCCATGCGCTCGTCCAGCGCGGCATGGGGAACTTCGACGCTGGCCGGAGTCTGCAGTTCATCCCGGGCAGCTGTACCTGGGGGAGCGGCTTGCCTGAGGTTCCCCCCGAACCGCTCGTGGTCTACTTCGATCTGCCGCGCGATGCGCAGACCCACGCGGGACCGGGCCAGCGGGACACGACCGCCCGCGCGGCGGTCTCCTATCCCGACGTCGTTTCAGTGCCCCGGTACCTGAGCGACTCGAGCCGCTACTGGATCTTCTACGTCGACGACGTCTCGAACGTCTCGACGAGCTTCAGAGCCCGGGAGCTTGTCACTCCGAGCACCGCCGGTCACGTCGCAGGAGCGCTGAGGGAAGCCGCTCCC
>DASTYH010000049.1:0-3824 GCA_035765075.1 Gemmatimonadales bacterium | reverse complement strand
CTGGGGCTCCGGTGCCACGGGTGGCGCGAACGCCGCCGGCTCGGCGAGCACCGGTACGGGCGTCTCCGGCTGAGCGGGCGTGGCCCGGATCAGGCGCTGGACCTCGGTCAGACGCCCCACTTCGCTCCGCAGCCGCTCGAGTCCGGCCCGGACCTCGTGCAGCGACTTCTTCTGCCCCGACGAGATCTCGCTCCACTGCTTGTCTTCGTATTCGCCCACGGCGTGCCGGACCTCCGCCTCGGCGAGCGTCTCGAGAATGGAGGCCTCGCGGGATTCGAGCGTGCCGAGCTCGGTCTCGTGCTGGGCGAGCGCCTCGACGATGGTGCTCTCGTGCGACCGGAGCTGCCCCAGCACCTTGTCCAGGCGGGCTTCGTAATCGGCACGGACCCGCGTCTTGACCGTATCGGGCGCGGCCGAGCCCTCGAGCCGCGCGAGCCATTGCTGGTACTGACTCCGTTCCTCGAGGAGCTTTTCGATCGAATCGGTGGAGCGGTCGGACTTGGCCATCGGCTGAATCCTCTCGGAGTGCCGTGGGAGAGGCGGTGGGAAGCTGCCTAAATCTAATGAGGCACGGGCGTTGCGAAAACCCGTCGGGGCCTCACTCGGCGCGCCAGGCCACCTCGCCCTCGACCACCGTGAGCTCGGCCCGGCCCCGGAGCTGGCGGCCCCGGAAGGGGGTGTTGCGGCTCTTCGAATGGAAGCGCGCGGGATCGACCTGCCAGGTGGCGGCGGGGTCGAAGACCACGACATCGGCGGGAGCGCCGACGGCAAGCGTCCCCCCCGTCAGGTTGAAGATCCGTGCGGGGAGCGTGCTCATCCGGAGGACGAGCTCGGGGAGCGAGAGGAGGCCCGGCTCGACCAGCTCGGTGATCGCGAGGCCCAGCGCCGTCTCCAGGCCGATGATGCCATTGGGGGCGTCGTCGAACTCCCGTTCCTTGGCGTCGTAGTGGTGCGGCGCATGATCGGTGGCGATCACGTCGATCGTGCCGTCGCGCAGCGCCTGGCGCACCGCCTCCCGGTCCTCCGCCTCCCGGAGCGGCGGGTTCATCTTGGCGTTGGTGTCGTATCCCTCGCACGCCTCGTGGGTCAGGGTGAAGTGATGCGGGCACGCCTCCGCCGTCACCCGGATCCCCCGGTCCTTGGCCCGGCGGATGAGCTCCACCGAGCCGCGCGTGGACATGTGGCAGAGATGCACGTGGCCACCGGTGAGCTCGGCCAGGATGATGTCCCGCGCGACCATGATCTCCTCCGCCGCCGACGGGATTCCCTTGAGGCCGAGCCGCGTGGCGACGATGCCTTCGTGCATCGCCCCGCCCTGCGCGAGCGTCATGTCCTCGCAGTGATCGGCCACCGGAATCCCGAACACCCGGGCGTACTCGAGCGCGGTACGCATCAGGTGGCTCGACATCACGGGCTTGCCGTCGTCACTCACCGCCACGGCGCCGGCACCGACCAGCTCGCCGAATTCGGCAAGCTGCTGACCCTTCTGACCCAGCGAGATGGCCCCGATCGGGTAGACGCGGGCCTTGCCCGCTCGCTGCGCCTGGCGCACGATGAACCCGACCACGCCCTGATTATCACAGACGGGATCGGTGTTGGGCATCGCGCAGACGGCGGTGAAGCCGCCGGCGGCGGCGGCCATGGCGCCCGTGGCCACCGTCTCGAGATCCTCCTGGCCCGGCTCCCGCAGGTGCGTGTGCAGGTCGATGAAGCCCGGCGCCACCACCTTCCCCGCCGCGTCCACCACGAGCGCGTCGTCGGGGGTGCCGACATTGCGCCCCACCGCCGCGACCTTCCCGTCGGCGAGCACGATATCGGCCACGCCATCCCCTCCCCGCGACGGGTCGATGACGCGTCCTCCGCGGATCACGATCGGACGCGGCGTCATGGCTCGCCTCCCGCGGCCTGCTGGGGCCCCGGCCGTCCCCCGGCGAGGAGATAGAGCACCGCCATCCGGACGGCCACGCCGTTGGTCACCTGTGGCAGGATCACGCTGTGCTCCCCGTCGGCGACGTCGCTGTCGATCTCGACGCCGCGATTCATCGGTCCCGGATGGAGGATGATCAGCTCCCTGGGCGCGCGGCGGAGCCGCTCGGTGGTCACGCCGAAGACCCGGTTGTACTCCCGGAGGGAGGGGATGAAGCCGGCGGTCATCCGCTCGAGCTGGAGCCGGAGCACATTCAGCGCGTCCGCCCACGCGATCGCATCTTCGATCCGCGGCAGGATCGTCACGCCGAGGTCGCGGATGTTGCGCGGCAGGAGCGTGGGCGGCCCGCAGACCCCCACCTCCGCGCCGAGCTTCGTCAGGCCCCAGATGTTGCTCCGGGCCACGCGGCTGTGCAGCACGTCGCCGCAGATCGCCACCTTGAGCCCCTCGAGGCGGCCGAACCGGTCGCGCAGCGTGAGGATGTCGAGGAGTCCCTGGGTGGGATGCTCGTGCTTGCCGTCGCCCGCGTTGATCACGTTCGAGGCGATGCGCTGCCCGAGGAACTGCGCCGCGCCGGAGGAGCCGTGGCGGATGACCACCATGTCGATCCGCATCGCCTCGAGGTTCTTGGCGGTGTCCACGAGGGTCTCCCCCTTGGCCACCGACGAGCCGGAGGCGGCGACGTTCACCGTGTCCGCACTGAGGCGCTTCTCCGCGAACTCGAACGAGATCCGGGTCCGGGTGCTGGCTTCGAAGAAGAGATTGACGATCGTCTTGCCGCGGAGGGCGGGGACCTTCTTGATCTGCCGCTCGCTCACTTCCTTGAACGGCTCGGCGGTATCGAGAATGAGGCGGAGCTGCTCGGCGCTCAGCGGCTCGAGGCCCACGAGGTCCTTGCCGAGCTGCGCGGTCACGCCGGGCCCCGCACGAGCTCGACGACATCCCGGCTGTCCCGTTCCGCCACGAGCACCTCGACGCGGTCGCTCGGCGTGAGGCTCACCGCCGTGCCGACCACATCCGCCTGGATGGGGAGCTCGCGGCCGCCGCGATCCACGAGGACGCAGAGGAGGACACGCTTCGGGCGCCCGAAATCGGTCACCTCGTCGAGCGCCGCCCGCACCGTGCGGCCGGTGTAGAGGACGTCGTCCACGATCACGACGGTCTTCCCGTCCACGTCGGGGAGGCTCGTCTCACCGACCACCGGCCGGGGGCCGATCGTCTGCAGGTCGTCGCGGTAGAGCGTGATGTCCAGCTTGCCGGTGGGAAGGTCGGTGTGCTCGGCGGCATCGATGAGTCGCTTGAGCCGGAGCGCGAGCTCCACGCCCCGGCGCTGAATGCCGACGAGGACCAGGTCGGCGGTGCCGCCACATCGTTCGACGATCTCCGACGCCATGCGGACCAGGGCGCGTCCGATCGCGCGGTCATCGAGAAGTTGCGTGCGTGCGGTCATCTCGGGGCCGGAAGGTAGCAGGGGGCGGAAGGGCGCGTAAGGGGCGGCGGGACCGTCCGCGCGCGCTCAGTCTCCCGTCCCCGCGACGCGCACGACCCGCACGCGCGACGACTCGCCATCCGGCTGTCGCCACGCCACCAGCGCACCCCCGCCGTCGAGCGCCGCAACCTGCGGATAGCTGCCGCCCCCGGAGCCCGGAACGGTCCGCGCCGCGGCGATGTCGCCGTCGGGGCCGACCCGCACGAGGCGGATGACTCGCGCGCCGGCGTCATCGACATCCAGGGCGACGAGCGCGCCACCTCCCTCGAGCGGCGCGATCCCGGGATGGCCGGTCTGCAGCGACGTTCCGCTCACGAGCGCCACGGCGCGCGGCGCCGCATGCCCATCGCGCGGCACCCGCCCGTAGTAGACCCCCGCCCCCCCGGGCTTTCCGGTGTACCAGGCAAT
>DASTYH010000048.1:0-8922 GCA_035765075.1 Gemmatimonadales bacterium | reverse complement strand
GACGCCGGGAATCGGCCCGTGGCGGCGTGGCGGGCACACGGAGCGGGACGCGTCGGTGTGAGCGCCATGCGGAACACGGTGCGCTGGCTTCTGGAGGGCGACGCGCCCGCGTGGGACAGCTATTGGATCGGGCTGCTCTCGGCCCTTGCCCGCTCCCCGGCAGCGTGGCGAATCAGCGGCGGGAGCCACGCGACCGTGGGGCGGCCCATTGAGATCGCGTGGCCGGCGCCGCTCGACGCCGCCGTCGTGGTCGGCCCCGGTGCCTCGAGCGACACTGTGTACCTCGCGCCGGATCGGGACAGTCTCGCGTGGCGCGGACGCTTCTGGCCGAGAGAAGCCGGGGTCCACCGTATCGCCGCGCCGGGAGACACGGCGCTGGTCCGGGTCTCGAATCGCCTGGCGTGGGCCGGCGTCCGCGCCCGCGAGCGATCGTTGGCCACTCGACTCCATGGCGCGCTCTGGACGGCCGAGGCGAGCGGGACACACAGCGCACGGGTGCCGCTTCCCACCTGGCCGTTCCATGTCGTCTTCATTGGAGCGGTCGGATGGCTCTGGTGGGAGCGACGGTCGGGCCGAGAGGGGTAGAGGGGAGGGGGAGAACGGGCGTCGGGAGACACCCGTCCTCTATGCGAGATTGTAAAGAGAGAGGGGATGGATAGGGAACTGCGGCAAGCGGATCGTCAGCCGGCTCATCCGACCGTTTGGCTGGGAGCCTCGGGTTTCAACCGGATGTCTCGCAAATCACCCGCTGTCCGCCCCGCTTGCCAAGGGTGAAGATCACCCACCCCTGACCCCCCCGCTGTGCGTTACGTCACACGCCCTGCCGTGGCCGCCCGTAGCCACGTTGAAGACGGCGCCGACCGGACAGGCGAGCACCTCACCGCCGGGCCACCCCGATCGCCGCCAGGAGTGCTTCGAGCAGCGCCGAAAGTTCGGCGGCGTCCACATCGCCCATGTGGCCGATCCGGACGGCCGGCACGCCGGGCTCCACCGATCCAGCGACCGTCCACCCCGCCGCATGAAGCCCGGCGAGCGCTGTCGCCTCCGCCTGGTCGGACGCCAGGCGAATGGCGGAGACCGTCGCCGACCGCCGGCCGGGCATCGCAACGAGGGGCAGTGAGTGGTGGCCGGCCCACGAGTGAACCGCTCCCGCCAGCTCCGCGTGGCGGCCCCACCGCGCCTCGATCCCCCCGGAGGCGGCAATCCGCGCGAGCTGCGCGTCCAGGGCGTACAGAAGGGAGAGCGAGGGGAGCGGGTCCACGCGGCGCTCCCTGATTCCCGCCTCCAGCCGCGCAAGATCACCGAGCCATCCGCGGCCCGTCTCCCCTGCGGCGCGCGCCGTCATCCGCTTCGATGCGGCCGCGAGCGCTAGCCCCGGGGGAAGACCGAGCGCGCCGTTCCCCTCGGCAAGGACGAAGTCGAGCTGCCAGAGGTCGAGCTCCAGCGGCACGCCACCAAGCGAGCCGCGGGCATCCACCAGGAGCAGGATGTCTTCGCGGCTCCGGACCACTTCGGCCAGGCCCTCGAGCGGCGCCAGGGCGCCCGTGGAGCGCTCCGTGTGGACGATGGAGACGGCGTCCACGTCGGGCCCATCGAGGAAGCGTGCAAGATGTTGCGCTTCGATCGCGCGGCCCGGGGGG
This sequence comes from Gemmatimonadales bacterium, assembly GCA_035765075.1. Lineage (GTDB taxonomy): Bacteria > Gemmatimonadota > Gemmatimonadetes > Gemmatimonadales > GWC2-71-9 > CAMLLJ01. The sequence continues at coordinate 7,282 of DASTYH010000048.1, read as the reverse complement.
ACGAAGGCGCGGACCACCTCCTTGCCGCAGGCCTCGGCGATGCGGGCGAACTGCTCGCCGTCGCGGCCGCCCACGACCGCGAGCAGCCGGTCGCCCACGCCGTTGCGTACGGCCGCCTCGATCATCTCCACGCCGGACGATCCGATGAGCACGGGCCGCGTCGTGCGGAAGAGATGCCGGAGCGGCCGCTCGAGTCGTGCGAGGAGGGTCGTGATCCCGGCGTCGTCCGCGTGGAGCGGGGCCGTCGCCATCACGTGCGCAATCTCCGGATGGATGTCGGCGAAATCGGGAAGGAATGAGCGTCCGAACGGAGGACGCATCACGGGATCGTGCGGCCCAGGACGGCGCGCGCCTGAACGATCCGAACGCCGAGGCCGCGCCACCGCTCCAGCAGGCCGGCGCCGGCGGCGGGGTCGATGGCGCGGGTGGCGTCCTCGACCACCGTGATCGCGGGCGCGGGAAGCCGCTCGAGCAGCCCCTCCACTGCGTAGCGATTGCAGACGTCGAGCGCCACGCCGTACAGCACGATCCGCGAAGGGGAGAGCTCCTCGAGCAGCGGGTCGACGTTGGGGTTGGTGAAGACGTCGAACCAGTGCTTGTGGAGGAGGAAGTCACCCTCGTGCGCGCGGATGGCGTCACGGAGCGAAGGCCCCGCAGGCTCCGGCTCGATCAGGAGCGGGTCGCGCAGCGCGGTCTCGGGGATCTTCGCCTGGCCCGGCGTCCCGCGCATGCAGTGCGGCGGAAAGGTCTCGCGGAAATCGGGCTGGTCGCTCAGCTCCCGGTGGCCGGGCTCGTGGTCATCGGCGCTCGCCACGATGGGGATCCGGCTCGCGCGCGCATGGGCGGTGAGCGCCGCGAGCACCGGGATGATCTCCTCGCTGCCGGGGACGTAGAGTTTTCCGTCGGCACGCATGAAGTCGTGCTGGGTATCGACATCCCAGAAGAGGAGCGGCGTGGACATGCGTGAAGAATAGCGGGGCGCGGGGGCGCACCGGACCTACGGCATCGCCCCCGCGAGCTCCTCCCAGAGGAACGAGTAGGCGAGCGCCATCATGTGCGCGGCCTGCCGGTTCGTCGCCGAGCCGCCATGGCCGCCTTCGATGTTCTCGTAGTACCGCACCTGCTTGCCGGCGGCCAGCATCCGCGCGGCCATCTTGCGGGCGTGCCCCGGATGGACCCGGTCATCCCGCGTGGACGTCATGAAGAGGGTCGGAGGATATTCGGCATCCTCCCGCACGAGATGATACGGCGAGAAGGTGCGGATGAATTCCCACTCCTCCGGCTTGTCGGGATCGCCGTACTCCGCCATCCAGGAGGCGCCGGCGAGGAGCTTGTGATAGCGGCGCATGTCGAGGAGCGGCACCTGAACCACGACAGCGCCGAAGAGCTCGGGGTACTGGGTGAGCATGTTGCCGACCAGCAGCCCTCCGTTGCTTCCGCCCTGGATCCCGAGGTGTGCGGGCGAGGTCACGCCGCGCGCCACGAGATCCCGCGCCACGGCCGCGAAGTCCTCGTACGCCCGATGGCGGTTGGCCTTCAGGGCGGCCTGATGCCACCGCGGTCCATACTCGCCGCCGCCGCGGATGTTGGCGACCGCATAGACGCCACCGCGCTCGAGCCACGCGGCGCCGACGGTCCCCGAGTAGTACGGCGTGAGGGAGATCTCGAACCCGCCGTAGCCGTAGAGAAGCGTGGGCGCGGTGCCGTCGAGCGGCCGGTTGCCCGGGCGCACCAGGAAGTACGGGACGCGGGTCCCGTCGCGGCTCGTCGCAAAGTGCTGCTCGATGACGTGCCCGGGCGCCTCGAAGAACGCGGGCATCGCCTTGAGGACCTCCGGCTCGCGGCCGATCTCGACGATGGACAGCGTCGTGGGGGAGAGGAAATCGGTGGTGTGCATCCAGAGCGAGTCACTCTCGTCCCGGTCCACGTCGTTCACGACCACGGTCCCGACCCGGGGAGCGCCGACCAGCTCCCGGCGGGCCCAGTCATCCGCGGGGGTGAGGACGCTCAGCCGGTTCTTGACGTCCTCCAGGATGTTCAGGACGAGATGGTGGCGCGTCCAGGTATAGCCCGCGAGCGACGCCGTGGCAGTGGGAGCAAAGAGCACCGTGAACTCACGGCGTCCCGCCATGAAGTCGTCGAAGCGCGCCGCGAGGAGCGTTCCGGCAGGATGCGTGGTTCCACCCGCGGAATACGGCTCTCGCAGCTCGAGCAGCAGCCATTCCCGGTAGACGCTCTTGCTGGCCGAGTTCGGCGCCTCGATCCGCGCAAGGCGCCCGTCGGGGCGGCGATGGTACAGCTCGTCGTTGTAGAACGCGATCGTGCGCGACACGAAATCGCGCTCGAAGCCCGGCGTGTCGTCGTGCCCCGCCGAGATGTACATGTCGTCGGACCCGCCCTCGTAGACCACCGCGGCCGCGCTGAGCGGCGTTCCGCGCCGCCATTCCTTCACGATCCGCGGGTACCCCGACTCGGTGAGCGTGCCCTCGCCGAAATCGGTGAAGACGTAGACCCGGTCCCGGTCGATCCAGTTGAGCCCGCCCTTCGCCTCCGGGCGGATGAACCCGTCCGCCACCCAGGTCTTCGTCGTGAGGTCGAACTCGCGGGTCACGTCCGCATCGGCCCCGCCCCGGGACAGGGCCACCAGGCAGCGCTCATATGCCGGCCGGAGGCAGTCGGCACCGTGCCAGACCCAGTTCTCCCCCTCCTCACGCCCGAGCGCGTCGAGGTCGATGACCGTCTCCCACGCGGGCTCGCTCTTCCGGTACTCCGCGAGCGTCGTCCGCCGCCAGATGCCGCGCTCGTGCTCTGCATCCTGCCAGAAGTTGTAGTAGAACTTCCCGAGCTTCTGGACATTGGGGATCCTCGCGTCGGAGTCGAGGATCGAGCGGATGCGGGACTCGAGCTGGCCGAAGGTCGGCGTGCGCGCCAGGTGCGCCTCGGTCAGCTCGTTCTGCGCCCGCACCCAGGCGAGCGCGGTGTCGCCGGTGACGTCTTCCAGCCAGAGATAGGGATCGTTCACGTCCGTCTCGGAGATTTGGGCGGCGCCGGCCCGCGCGGCGAGCGCCACGATCAGCGGTGCGGCGATGAGGCGCGCCAGCCAGGTGCGAACGGACCGCGCGGTGTCCGCGGTCCCGATGGGTTGAATACCGGTCATGACACGCGCTCGAGTCTCGGGTTGGGCCGGTACTCCCGGCCGACCTTGGCGGTGGGGCGCCCCTCGAGCCGCACGACGTCGGCGGTGAAATCGAAGCGACCCTGGAAGAGGGAGGAGCCGACGCCATAGGCATCCACCGGCACCCCCTCGCGCTCGAACATCTCGATCTTCTCGACGGTGAAGCCGCCCGATGCGATGATGCGGACCCCCGGAAATCCCGCCTGGTCGAGCGCGCGCCGGACGTTCCACACGAGCTGGGGATTGACCCCGGTGGGACGGAACCGCCCCATCTGGGGAACGACCGATCGGTCCACCATCATCTCGCTGGTGTCGAGCCGCACCCCGTAGAGCCGGCCGTCGAGCGCGCGGGCCACCTCGAGCGACGTGCGCACGGCATCGTTCTCGAAATCCACCAGCGTCACGAGGCGGATCTCCGGCCCGATGTGCTCCGCGAACTTGCGGGTGGCGAGCACTGTATCGCCGCCGTACGCGGCGATCAGCGCGTGCGGCACGGTCCCAACGCCCTCCGACCCCCACCATGAGGCCTGCGCATCGGTGGAGACGCCGATCGCCCCGGCGATGTGCGCGGCGTATCCGTCGCCGGTCTGCACGAGCCAGTGATCGTGCCGCGCGGGGAAGAACATCACTTCCTTCGGCGCCGCCGCGGCGACCACCTGCCGCGTGTTGGTGCCGACGCGCGTCCGGCGCGAGAGGACGCCGAGATAGAGCGTCTCGAGATGCGCGAAGGCATCATACGGCCCCTCGATGAGGAGGACCGTCTCCCACGGCTCGATCTCGTCGCCGTCGTAGAGCGCATGCACCTCGAGCGCGTCCCACTCCATCGCGCAGAGCTTGAGGATGGCGATGGCCTCGTCGATGCCGCCGAGAAACGCGTGCTGCTTGCCGAAGACCTGCATGGTGACACGGGGGCGGTGGCGGTCGGCGAGGAGGATCTCCCGGGCGCGCACGAAGTACTTATCCGAATAGTAGCCCGCCCGCATCTTCTCGACCGGGAGGTTGAATATCTCGGGATCGAGCCGCGGGCGCCGGGTCATCGGGCCTCCCGCGGACGATCGCCCGCCTCGCCGAAATGCGTGTCCTTGAGATCGGCCAGGAGGCGCCGGAGCCGGCGCTGCTCCCGCTCGCCGGGATAGCGATCGATCAGCCGGCGGAGCTCGGCCATGGCCCGGCCGGGGTCGCCGAGCCGGTAATCGTAGAGATCCACGAGGGCCATTCCAGTGCGGATGTCGTCGGCGGGCGAAAGCTCCGTGGCCCGCAGGTCATTGAGGGAAAGGACCGCGGCGTGCGGATCGCCGAGCGCGCCGCCGAGCAGCGCGGCCCGGCGGAGCGTGGCGTCGACCCGGTCCCGCGGATTTCGCGCCCGCTCGAGGTACGCATCCGCCGCCTCGCCAGCCCGCCCCTGCGCCACCATCGCCTCGATCTCCGAGAAGCCGCCGCCGGCCCTCAGGAGGCCGGCACTCTGCAGCGCCCGGGCAAGCCCATCGAGCCCCGGATCGAGCACGCCGATGATGCCGACCGCCAGGCCGTAGAGCGCCCAGCAGGCGCCGGCCAGCTCGACGGCCCGCCACCCGAGGCCCGCGAGGGCGAGAACGAGTGAAACCGCGGTGGCGGCCAGGAGGATGCCGCCCACCACCACCCGGAGGAGCGCCAGCGGATTTGTGGCGGCCTCGGCAGTGTGCATCCGTATCCAGGTCACAGCGGAATCGGCAGGCAAGGCGGCAAGTTAGGGGGTGTCCGCGAGGCTCGGCAAGTTGACAGGCGACGGGATCGGCGCGTAAATCCGGTCTCCATTGTCAGTTAGACTCCCAATCGGAGGTGTCAGCATGCCCGAGCCCCTCAGTCGTCGTGCGTTCATCGGAACCGCAGGTGCCGCCGCGGCCGCGGTGGCGCTCCCCGAGCCGGTCGCCGCACGAGGGATCGAGGCCCCCGCGATTCGCCGGCCGACCCTGGCGCGCTTTGCGGCGGTGAGCTCGGACAACGGCATCCGGGCGGTCCAGCGGGCCTTCGAGCTGGTCGAATCGGGCACGGACACGCTGGATGCCGCGGTCGAGGGCGTGAAGATCCAGGAGCTCGACCCTGCCGACACGTCCGTCGGCTACGGCGGCCTCCCCAATGAGGACGGCGTCGTGCAGCTCGACGCCTCCTGCATGCACGGGCCGACCAATCGTGCGGGCGCGGTGGCCGCGCTCGAGGGAATCAAGACGCCGAGCGAGGTGGCGCGCCTGGTGCTCAAGTATACGAACCACATCCTCCTGGTCGGCGAGGGGGCGCGGCGCTTTGCGCTCTCGTACGGGTTCAAGTCCGAAGACCTGCTCACGCCGGAGTCGCGCGAGCAATGGCTCAGGTGGCGCGCCAACCGCGGCGCCGAGGATGACTGGCTGGATGTGCCGGAGAACGAGCGGATGGGCGCCCGGCCCACCGGCACGATCAACCTCGACATCGTCAACGCGAAGGGAGAGATCTCGTCCGTCACGACCACGAGCGGTCTCGCATGGAAGATTCCCGGACGGGCGGGTGATTCGCCGATCGTGGGCGCCGGCCAGTATACCGACAACGAGATCGGCGCCGCCGGATCCACCGGGCGCGGCGAGTCGAACATCATGGTCTGCGGCGGGTTCCTCACGGTGGAGCACATGCGGCGCGGGATGTCGCCGACCGACGCGTGCCTCGAGACGCTGAAGCGCGTGGTGGCGCGGACGCCCGCTCGGCTCCTCAACGAGCGCGGGCGGCCCACCTTCGGGCTCCAGTTCTACGCCGTGAACAAGCGCGGGGAGTTCGGTGCCGCATCGTTCTACCCCGCGCAATACGCCGCGCACGACGGGCGCACTGCCGCGCACCGCGACGCTGCCATTCTCTACCAGGAGAGGTAATGCACTTCCGCGCCGTGCCGGGCCTGCTGCTTGCACTCATCTCCACCGCGGAGATCGCCGCCGGACAGGAGCGCGGCGTGACGCCGCCACCCGCCGTCGTCGTGGAGTCGCTCCCGCCGTCCGACTACCCGTGGCTGCTGAGCTACTACCCGATGATCGGGGGCGGGCTGGGCGGGGGACCGGTGCTCCTCGCGCGGGTCCGCTATTTCCAGGCCTCCCCGTATCAGTCGCGCTCCACGTATCGCGCCGACTTCACGGTCGAGGGCGGACTGGGCCTGCACGGCAGCCGGATGATCTCGGCCCGCTTTCGCGCTCCCCTCCTCACCCCCGATTACCGGCTCAACGTCCGGCTCGCCGCGCGGCGGAACACGCGGGAGAACTTCTTCGGGCTCGGCAACGACACCGAGCTCGAGAGCGAGCTTCCGGACGAGGAGGAGTTCCGCTACCGGGTGCAGGAGACGCGCTATCACGCACTGGCCGACGCCAGCCGTCGCATCACCGGGCCCCTCCACATCTCCGCGTCGGGAGGGGTGGAGCATACGCGCTACGGCGCGCTTCCCGGACCGACGCTCTTCGAGAACGCGTTCGGAACGGAGCTGAGCGAGACCGATACCTGGGGTGGACTGGCGCTGGTGCTCGATACCCGGAACAACGAGTTCGATCCCACGGCCGGCGTCGTGGTCGAATCGGGGGTGCAGTTCGGGAGCGGCGGGGACGGGTATTCACGACTCTACGGCCTGGCCCGCGGCTACCGGACCTTCGGCCCGCGAACCGTCGTGGCCGCGCGGCTCGGCGCCACGCAGCTCTACGGCGATCCGCCGCTCTCGGTCCGGTACGAGCTTCCCGCCTGGGAGGACGTCCTGACGATGTACGGGGGCGGCAGCACCAATCGCGGCCTCCGGAGCAGCCGCTACCTCGGCACGGCCGCGATCTTCGGCAATTTCGAGATCCGCCGCGAGCTCTTCATCTCGCTGAACGCGGCCGCGGTGTCGATGATCGCCTTCGTGGATGCGGGACGCGTCTTCGAGGGAGAAAAGCTCCGCCTCACCACCGAGGACCTCCGGGTGGGCGGCGGACTCGGACTGTCCGTGCGGATCCTCCGCTCCACCAACTTCCGCGTCGAGACCGCCTGGGGCCCCGACGGGATGCGGTTCAACGTCGGGAGCGGGTGGGCGTTCTAACGACGGTAGACGGTAGTCGGTAGGCAGTAGACGGGGGGGACGGCGCCTGGCCT
>DASTYH010000047.1:0-4874 GCA_035765075.1 Gemmatimonadales bacterium | reverse complement strand
CCACGCCATCGCCCGATCGACCCCCGGTGAAATGGGAATGGCGTCATGTGGGCCCGATCGGCGTCGGGTCAAGTAGTCAGCCGAGCAACCTCGCCGCGCGCGCCGCCGCGGCAGTCTCGATCGGCGGAAGGACCGCGCACTCGCGCCAGCGGAGATGCGCCGCGTCGAGCGCATCGCGCAGCTCCGCGAGCGCGCCGGGCCCTGCGCTCTCGAGGCGCCGAAGCGCAGAAAAGACGGGGGCGCGCCCGGCTATGAGGTAGCATCCGCCATCCGACGCGGGGCCGAGGAGGTAGGGCGCCTCCTCGAGCGCCGCGACGATCCCGCGAAGCATGCCGCTGTCGATCCCGCTCACCGGTCGGAGGAGCGCGATCCACCCGGCGGGGAGCGGCGAGCCGGCCACGGCCGCGCCGACGCGCGCGCCGAGTGATCCGGGACCCTGGGGCCGCAAGTCCACGAGCTCGCCGAGCCACTGGCGCATGAGCGGGCGAGCATCGGGGGGACGATACCACACGGCGGCCGCCATGCCGGCCTCGGCAGCCGCGGCGAGGGCGCGATGGACCAGCATGCGCTGGAGTCGCATGGCGTGCGGCAGTCCCACTTCGCCGGCGAGGCCCGCACCCACCGCCTCCGGGCGGTCGACGAAGAGCGCCAGCGTCGGCTGCATCGGTCAGCTGCGGGCGAGGTGCTGAAAGCGCGCGGCAAGATCCCGCGTCACCGGTCCCATGGCGCCATCACCGATCACGCGACCGTCCACCTGCCGGATGTAGACGACCTCCGCCGCCGTGCCGCTGAAGAACGCCTCGTCCGCCGTCCAGACGTCGAACCGGTTGAGCGGCTCTTCGCGCACGTCGTACCCGGCGCCGCGCGCCACCTCGATGATCGCGTCCCGGGTGACGCCGCGGAGGATTCCGGCGTAGGCGGGCGGTGTCCGCACCACGCCGCCCTTGACCACGAAGAGGTTCTGGCCGGAGCCCTCGGCCACGGAGCCCGCACTGTCGAGCATCAGCACCTCGTCGGCGCCGGCTTCGATCCCCTCGAGCTTCGCCAGAATGTGGGGGAGGTAATTGAGCGATTTGACGCGCGGCGAGAGCGCCTCGCGATGAGGAATCGGTGTGCTCGCCGACACGACCCGAAGCCCCCGCTCGTAGAACTCCTGGGGCCAGAGCCGGATGGTGTCGAAGATGATGAGCACGGTGGGACGGGGGCATTTCCGCGGGTCGAAGCCGAGGTCGCCCACCCCACGGGTCACTACATGGCGGAGATATCCGTCGGAGATCCCGCCGCGGCGGATTCCCTCCCCGGTGATCCGCGTCATCTCCTCCCGCGACATCGGGATCTCGAGCCGGATCGCGTGCGCCGAGTCATAGAGCCGGCGCAGGTGCTCCTCCAGCCGGAAGACCTTCCCGCCGTAGACCCGCATGCCCTCGAAGACACCGTCGCCGTAGAGAAGTCCGTGATCGAACACGGAGATGCGGGCCTGGTCGCGATCGAGCCACTCCCCGTCGAGCCAGATGATCGGCATGTCGCCTCCTGTGGGGGCCGTCAGCGGCCGCTGCGGGGAAGCGGCTCGGGGAGATCCGCCACGACGTAAGCCATGACCGCGAGCGCCGCCGTCACCAGACCCATGTCCCGGGGGTCGAGTTTGTCGATCGTGTCGGCGTCCGAGTGGTGGTACCAGAAGTAGCGGGAACCATCCACCTCCGGGTTCATGCCCGGGACGCCGAGCTGCATCAGGGGGCCGATGTCGGCGCCACCGCCGCCGGTGGAGACGGACGTGGCGTTGATCCGCTCGAGGAGGCGCGCGATCTCGGTGACGCGCGCGCGGGCCGAATCGGAGCCGGTAAAGGCGAACCCGCTCGGCGTGAAGACCCCATTGTCGGACTCGATGGCGAGGACATGGCGATCCACGGCGTCACGATGGGCGTCGCGGTAGGCGGTGCCGCCGCGGAGGCCGTTCTCCTCATTGGTCCAGAGCACGACGCGGATCGTCCGGCGGGGCGTGAGCCCGAGGGCGCGGATGAGGCGAACCGCTTCCCACGCCACCACGCATCCCGCGCCGTCATCCATCGCCCCCTGGCCGACATCCCACGAATCGATGTGGCCGCCCAGGACCACGACCTCTTCGGGCCGCTCGCTGCCGCGAATCTCGGCCACGACGTTCCGTGAGGGGGCATCGGGCCGCGTCTCCGCGCCCATCACGAGCCGCACGCGCGGCGGTTTTCCGGCGCGCTGGAGGCGATGCAGGAGCATCGCATCCTCGACGGTGATGGCGGCAGCGGGGATCCGCGGCGCCACGGAGTCGTACGTCATCGTGCCGGTATGCGGCGTGTAGAGTGATTGCGAAGCGACGGAGCGGACGAGCACCGCCACCGCTCCGTGGCGCGCCGCCGCCGAAGCGCCGCTGGAGCGATAGCGGACCGTTTCCCCGTAGGTGGTGAAGGGCGCGTCGTACACCACGATGCGTCCCCGCGCATCGGCCTTCCGCTGCTCCAGCTCCTCGAAGCTCGAGACCACCAGCACCTCCGCTTCGATTCCGCCGGGAGGGGTGCCGACGCTCATGCCGAGCCCGAGCATTCCGAGCCGCTTCCGCCACGGCGCCGTCATGACCGCGGACTCCTCGCCGCGCACCCAGTGCGGCACCATCACCGGCTCGCCGCGCACAGAATCGAGACCTTCCCGGCGCATTTCGGCCAGGATCCAGTCGATGGCGCGCTCGAGATTCGCCGAGCCGCTGAGCCGCGGACCGAAGCTGTCCGTGAGCCGCGCGAGTTTGTTCCACGCGGCGCTGTCGGCCAGGGCCGCGTCGATGAGGCGGTCGGCCGCGGGACGATACCGCGCCTCCAGCGAGGGGCCCTGCGCGAAGAGCGGCGCCGGCGTGACGGAAACCAGCGCGAGCAGCGCGAGCGTGGAACGGCGCACGAAAGCTCCTAGCGGGAGGGATCGGGAGGCGTCGGGATCTCGGGGGCGTGGAACTCCACGGTATTGGGCGGTCGCCGCGGGCTCCGGCTCATCTGGGTGAGGGTTGTCGCGGCGCTGCGCGCGAGATCCTCGGCTCCCCGCAGCTGGTCCGCCGATGCCGCCGGACGACCCGAGACGACCCGGTGCATGAGCGACGGCTCGGCGAGGGGATCGATGAGCTCGATCCGGATCCGCACCGAGTCTCCCCGAAGCTCCTGGAGCTGGACCGTGGCCACGAGATCGCTGCGGTCTTCTCCAGGGACATCCGCATCCCGCGGCACGAAGCGGCGGCTCCGCGCGAGGACCCTGCGCAGCGTATCGGCCATGGCATGCACTGCCCTGGCGCCCGGGTCGTTCGGGGCGATGAGCGGGACGACCGTGATCGGCCGCGGACCGCTCCAGCTCCAGCTGCGAGCGCCGGAATCGGGCGTCATCACGAAGATCCGGGTGTCGAGGCCCCGAATGCGGGCGAAGCGCTCGTCACGGGTGAGCTGCGCCACGCGCAACAGCGAGTCGATCATCACCCGACTCACCAGCCGCGTGAGCGAGTCCTCATTCACGATCGCCTCGCCCCGGCCACGGGTCGCATTCTCCCGCGCCAGGCGGCGCTGGACCGCCTCCGCGATCGCCATCGAATCGGCGCGCGTGAGGACTGTCGCCGGCGCAGGCGAGGCGTCCGGCGATGGCTCTGCCTCCGCCGTGTCGCCCACCAGCGCAACGGGTTCGACGCTGTCCCCCGCCAGCACCACGGGAAGCGTGTCGGGACCGGGACTGACGTTCCCCGCGGCGCCCACGCGGCGGCCGAGGAGAATGCCGAGGAGGAGGAGCGCGGTGAATCCGCCGGCCAGCAGGCCGGCACGGCCGCCGCGGCGCCCCATCATCGTTCCCCGCGCCGGGGTCGAGCGGGTGGGGGTCAGCGCGGCGGCAGGCAGCTCCTCGAGCGAGGCGAGAAGCGCGTCCGCCGTGGGCGGCCGCATCGCGGGATCCTTCGCAAGACACCTGCGAACGATCGCGCTCAGCTCGGCGGGCACATCGGGTCGCCGCGTCTCGATCGGGTCGGGATCGCGCGTGAGCTGCGCGGCCATGGTCGCGGTGGGCGAGGCGCCGGCGAACGGGGCCTCCCCGGTGAGGAGCTCATAGGCGAGGAGGCCGACCGCATAGAGATCCACCCGGTGATCCGCCGCCGGGTCCGCGGCGAGCTGCTCCGGCGCCATGTAGGCGGGCGTCCCGATCGCGAGCCCCGACGTGGTGGCACCCACCGCGGGAAGCGAGGCGCTCAGTGCCTTCGCGACGCCGAAATCGGTGACGAGCGCATGGCTTCGCTGGGTCAGGACGTTGCCCGGCTTGATGTCCCGATGCACCACGCCGCGAGCGTGCGCGTAGGCGAGCGCATCCACCACGTCGGTGAGGATGCGGACGACGTCCCTGATCGGAAGCGCGCCGCGCTCCTCCAGGCGGACCTTGAGCGACTCGCCACTCACGAACGGCATCGTGTAGTAGAGGAGATCGCCGTCCTCGCCGGCCGTGAGGAGGGGGACGATGTGCGGGTGCTGGAGCTGGGCGGCGAGATGAATTTCCCGGCGGAACCGCTCGCGGTTGACGCCGGCGGCAAGGTCCGGGGGAAGGACCTTGACCACCACGGTCCGGCCCAGCGCCTTCTCGGTCGCCAGGTAGACGTGGCTCATGCCGCCGCCGGTGAGCTCGCGCTCGATGGTGTAGGCGGAAGCGAGCGCCGCCTCGAGCCGCCGGTAAAAGGAGTCCATTGGCCTAAATCTGCCGCCTGCGGGACCCGGCAACAAGGCGCCCTGAATGAGGGGGACGCTGAGCACGAGCGGCGCTACAAGGTCCCCCCGAGGAGAACGAAGAACGCCAGTCCGCTCGCGCTTCCTTCAGGATGAAGGATGACGCGTTCCCCC
>DASTYH010000046.1:0-3538 GCA_035765075.1 Gemmatimonadales bacterium | reverse complement strand
TGCTCTACTTCCTCGATGCCGGACTCGATGCCGGTCCGGTGGAGCTGGTCGGCGAGATCGGTCACCAGGTCGGCCACGATCAGGGGCTCGGCACCATCTTCACCGGCTACGACGACACGAAGGGGACGACGTTCGTCAGTGTCGGCCTGCGCGCCGGAATCTGACGTGGACGAGACAGCGGCGATGGACCGCGCCTTCACTCTCGCCTGGTCGGGATGGGGCCGCGTCCAGCCGAATCCCCTGGTGGGCGCCGTTCTCGTCCGGGATGGCGCGGTGGTGGCCGAAGGCTACCACGCGGAGTTCGGCGGTCCGCACGCCGAAGCCGTCGCCATCGAAGCGGCGGGGGACCGTGCCCGGGGCGCCACGCTCCTGGTGACCCTCGAACCGTGCCGGCACGAGGGGAAGCGGCCCCCGTGCGTCGACGCCATCATCCGCGCCGGGATTCGTCGCGTCGTGATCGGGGCCGCCGACCCCGATCCGGTCGCCGGGGGTGGAGCCGCCGTCCTGGCGAGTGCCGGCATCGAGGTGGCATGGCAGCGGGACGCTCGGGCGTGCGCGCAGAACGCGCCCTTCTTTCACCGGGCTCGCGGACTGTCCCGTCCCTGGGTGGCACTCAAGCTCGCGACGTCGCTCGACGGCCGGATCGCCGATCGCGACGGCCGCTCGCGGTGGATTTCGGGTCCGGAGGCGCGGGAATACGTGCACTGGCTCCGCGCCGGCTTCGACGCCATCGGCATCGGCGGGCGCACGGCGTCGGTGGATGATGCCTCGCTTACGGTGCGGGGAGGGGTGGAGCCGCGCATACCGCCGGTTCGCGTCGTCTTCGACCGCTCGCTGTCGGTCTCCGTCGCGAGCACGCTGGCGCGGACCGCCCGCGAGACCCGCACGCTCATCGTGACCGATCCCGACAATTTCCCCGCGGCCTCTCGGCTCGCGGCACTCGGCGTGGAGATCGTGCCCGCCGCCGATCTCGCCGAGGCGCTCACCGCGCTTCGCACCGCAGGCATCACCTCGCTCCTGGTCGAGGGGGGCGGCCGCCTGGCCGGCTCGCTCCTCGATGCGGCCGCCGTCGACCGGTTCCACTGGATCCAGAGTCCCCTCTTCCTCGGGGACGGAGTGAGCGCGGTGTCCGGCCTTCCCTCGGTATCGCTCGCCTCCGCCGAGCGCTGGACCGTCGTCGAGCGCCGGGCGCTCGGCGCGGACACACTGCTGGTGGTGGATCGGGAGCCATGTTCACCGGAATCGTGACCGCGGTCGGGACGGTCCGCTCCGCGAGTCCCGCGGAGGGAGGCGTCGAGCTCGTGGTGGATTGCCCCTACGCGGACCTCGTGGAGGGAGAAAGCATCGCGGTCGACGGCGCCTGCCTCACCGTGGCCGCGCTCGAGCCCGGCGGCTTCCGGGCCCACGTGGTGGCCACCACGCTCGAGCGGACCCGGCTCGGGGAGCTGGGCGCCGGCGACCGCGTCAATCTCGAGCGGGCGCTCCGCGCGGGCGATCGGCTGGGCGGCCATCTGGTGCAAGGCCACGTCGACGGTGTGGGCACGGTGGAGCGCCTCTCGGAGCGCGCGGATGCCCGGCTCCTCGACATCCGGGTACCCCCTGCCGTGGCGGCGGTTTCCCTCCCTCTCGGATCGGTTGCGGTCGATGGCGTAAGTCTCACGATCAATGAGCTTTCCGAGCCCGATCTCATCCAGGTTTCCCTCATCCCGTTTACTTTACAGCACACCACTCTCGGCTTGCGTCGGCCCGGCGACCGGGTCCACCTCGAGGGGGACACACTCGGCAAGTACGTGAAGGCATTGACCACACGATGACATTCGGCACGATCGAGCAGGCCATCGAGGACCTCCGCAACGGGAAGGTCATCATCGTGGCGGACGACGAGGATCGCGAGAACGAGGGCGATCTCGTCTGCGCGGCGGAGCTGGTGACGCCCGAAACCGTGAATTTCATGACGGTGCACGGCCGGGGACTCATCTGCCTCGCCTTGACCGGCGAGCGCTGTGACCAGCTCGGGCTCCCCCAGATGACGGTGCGAAACACCGAGGAGCTGAGCACCGCGTTCACCATCAGCATCGACGCGGAGCGCCGGTTCGGGGTGACGACGGGGATTTCGGCGAGCGACCGGGCCAAGACGATCCACGTCGCCATCAATCCCGATACGGTACCCGGGGACCTCCGGCGGCCGGGCCACATCTTCCCGCTCCGCGCCCGGCCGGGCGGCGTGCTCCAGCGCGTGGGTCAGACCGAAGCGAGCGTGGACCTGGCCCGCCTCGCGGGCCTCAACCCCGCCGGTGTGATCTGCGAGATCCTCAACCCCGACGGCTCCATGGCGCGGCGTCCCGAGCTCGCCACGATGGCGACGCAGCACGGGCTCACGTTCATCACCGTCGCGCAGCTGGTGGCCTATCGCCTTCAGAAGGAGCAGCTCGTCCACCGCGTCGCCGAAGCGCGCCTGCCGACGGAGTTCGGCGAGTTTCGCATCATCGGCTACCGGAACGACGTGGACGGCGCCGAGCACGTGGCGCTCGTGAAGGGGGAGGTCGCCGACCAGCCGAACATCATGGTCCGCATGCACTCGAAGTGCCTGACCGGCGACGTCTTCGGGTCGCAGCGCTGTGATTGCGGCTTCCAGCTGCACGCCGCCATGTACCGGATCGCCGAGGAAGGCCGGGGCGTGATCGTGTACCTCGACCAGGAGGGCCGCGGGATCGGACTTCTGAACAAGCTCCGCGCCTACGCCCTGCAGGACACCGGCGCCGATACCGTCCAGGCCAATCAGCACCTCGGCTTTGCGCCGGACCTCAGGAACTACGGCATCGGCGCGCAGATCCTCCGCGACCTCGGCCTCTCCTCGATCCGCGTCCTCACGAACAACCCGCGCAAGCTCGTGGGGCTCGACGGCTACGGGCTGGAGATCGTCGAGCGTGTACCGCTCATCGCCCATCCGACCGACGAGAACCGCACCTATCTCGGCGTCAAGCGCGACAAGCTCGGCCACCTTCTCACCTTCTGAGCGCCGTGCACGAATTCTCCGGCCGGCTGCGCCCCTACGGGCGGGTGGGCATCCTCGTCAGCCGCTACAACGAGATGGTGACGTCCCGGCTCCTGGCCGGCGCGCGCGAGGTCTGCGCCGAGGCGGGCGTGCCCGACGGTCAGGTCGACGTGATCTGGGTTCCCGGTGCGTTCGAGTTGCCCGCGGTGGCCGCCTGCGCCGCCGCGACCGGACGCTACGCCTGCCTGATCGCCCTTGGCGCGGTGATCCGCGGCGACACGCCCCACTTCGAGTACGTCGCCGGCGAGGCCGCCCGCGGCCTGGGTGCGGTCTCCGTGCGCTACGTGATTCCCGTGGCGTTCGGGGTGCTCACGGTCGATACCATGGAGCAGGCGGCCGAGCGTGCCGGCGGGAGTGCGGGGAACAAGGGGCGGGAGGCGGCGGAGGCCGCGCTCACCTCGGCCGACGTGATGCACCAGATTCGCACCCAGCATGCGTAGGACGGAAACCCGGGGTCGCGCGCGGGCACTCCAGCTGCTCTAC
>DASTYH010000045.1:0-2284 GCA_035765075.1 Gemmatimonadales bacterium | reverse complement strand
TCGGCTCGCTCGAGGGCGTACTCGAGGAGAAGGTGTCGCTCCTCCGGGACGTCCCCCTCGCCATCGTGGGCACCGACCCCCCGGCGCTCGCCGAGCGGGCCCGGCACCTGGCCCGCCGGGTCGTAACGGCGGGACTCTCCGCGGCGGAGCGGAAGGCGCGGGACATCGAGATCGACGCCGCGGGCCGCGCGAGCTTCACCGCATCGGGGCAGCGCATCGTGCTGCCGCTTCCGGGCCGGCACCTGGCCGCCAACGCCATGCTGGCGTGGTCGGTGGCGGAGGAGCTGGGACTCGACCTTGCCGCGTGCGCCACGGCGCTCGGCGAGATCCGCCTTCCGGGCGGGCGGAGCGAAGTGGTGCAGGTGGGAGGACTCACGATCCTCAACGACTGCTACAACGCGAACCCTCAGTCCTTTGGCTCCGCGATCGCGACGGCGCGGGCGATGCGCCAGGACCGGCGGCTCGTCTTCGTCGCCGGCACCATGCGCGAGCTGGGGGAGGCATCCTCCCGGCTCCATGCCGAGGTGGCGGAGCAGCTGGTCCTGCTCAAGCCGGACCTCCTCGCGGCGGTCGGGGAGTTCGTCGAGCCGCTCGCGGCGCGCGCGGCGGAGCTCGGTGACCGTCTCCTCCTTGCGCCCGATCCCCTGACGCTGGCGCCGGTGCTCGCGGGACGGCTTCGGGGCGACGAGCTCGTCGTGCTCAAGGCATCCCGCGGCGTGGCCCTCGAACGTATACTTCCCTGGCTGACCGCCGGCCGGACCCCACCCACCGAGGACTGATGTTCTATTACCTGCTTGCCCCGCTCGGCAAGACGTGGCTCGTATTCAACCTCTTCAACTACATCAGCTTTCGGGCGGCGGGCGCCACGGTCACGGCGCTCCTCATCGCGTTCGTGGTCGGGCCCGGCGTCATCCGGCGGCTCCGGGCGCACAAGGTGGGGCAGGTGATTCGCGCCGAGGGACCGGCGAGCCACCAGAGCAAGCGCGGAACGCCGACGATGGGCGGATTGATCATCCTCGCCGCGACGGTGATCCCCACCCTCCTCTGGGCCCGCCTGGACAACCGGTTCGTGCTGGTGGCATTGCTCGCCATCCTCTGGATGGGGGCCATCGGCTTCGTCGACGATTACCTCAAGATCGTGCAGGGGAAGTCCCGCGGGCTCGTGGCGAAGTGGAAGCTCGCCGGGCAGTGCGGATTCGGCGTGCTGCTCGCACTCCTGCTGCTCTTCGAGCCGGTCGTTCCGGCCACGACGCTCCCCGCCACGGCCACGACGCTCCCGTTCTTCAAGTACCTGGTCGTCAACTTCGCGCCCTGGCTGTTCGTGCTCTTCGTCACGACGGTCATCACCGGGAGCAGCAACGCGGTCAATCTCACCGACGGCCTCGACGGTCTCGCCACCGGGCTCGCCGCGGTCTCGGCGCTCGCGTTTGCGGTCTTCGCGTACATCTTCGGCCGCACCGACCTCACGAGTTTCCTGAACCTCTTCTATCTCCCCGGCTCGGGCGAGCTGGTGATCTTCTGCGGCGCCCTCATGGGCGCCTGTCTCGGCTTTCTCTGGTTCAATGCGCACCCAGCCCAGGTCTTCATGGGTGACACGGGAAGCCTGGCGATCGGCGGCGCCCTCGGCACGGTGGCGATTCTCCTCAAGGCGGAGTTCCTCCTGCTCATCATCGGCGGCGTCTTTGCCGCCGAAGCGATCTCGGTGATCCTCCAGACCTCGGTGTACCGCTGGTTCAAGCGAACCCGCGGAAAGGAGTACGCGGATGCCAACCGAGTCTTCCGCATGGCGCCGCTGCACCACCACTTCGAGAAGCTGGGATGGGCGGAGACCACGGTGGTGACCCGGTTCTACATCCTGGGGATCCTCTGCGCGCTCCTGGCCTTCGCCACGCTCAAGCTCAGATGATCGCGGAATGGAAGGCGGGGGGCGGCGAGGTGGCCGTCGTGGGGCTCGGAAAGAGCGGAGTGGCCGCGGGACTCCTGCTCCGCGACCGCGGTGTTCCCGTGTATGCGTCGGACACCGGGACGAGCGAAGCGCACCAGCGCTGGGGGGCCACGCTGCGCGCCGCCGGGGCGCAGGTGGATCTCGGGCGCCACGACCTCGACCGGATCGCTCGCGCCATCGCCGTCGTGGTGGCGCCGGGGGTCCCCCCCGAGGTCCCGCCGCTCGCGGCGGCCCGAGCCGCCGGGGTTCCGATTCACGCGGAGGCGGGGCTCGGCCTGAGCGAGCTGCCGCAAACCCGCTACGTCGCCGTCACCGGCACCAACGGCAAGACCACCACCA
>DASTYH010000044.1:0-2272 GCA_035765075.1 Gemmatimonadales bacterium | reverse complement strand
GTAGGTCGTCCCCTCGCCGGACCAGGCGAGCATCCGCCCCGCCGAGTCCAGCTCGGCCACGCCCGCGCCGGCGAGCCCCGTGCTCGTGATCGACACGCGCCGGTCGCCCACCTCCCGCACCCGCGCGAAGCCGAGCTTCCCCTCGGCCCACCCCTCGAAGAAGTACTGCCCGATGCGCGCGGTGTCCGGCAGTCCGCGGGCACTCTGGACGAGCAGGTCCGAGGTGGCGTAGAGGAAGGCGTTCCACGGAACGGTCCGCATCGACGGCTCCCGCACGGTGCGGTCCATCGTGTCCCTCCCGGTCTGCCGCACCATCCGGATGGCGCCGTCGCGTCGCTCGATTTCATGATGGAGGTCCCGCTCCCCCTCCGGCGCGTTGGGGATGTGCGTGTCCATCACCCAGCGGCGCACGGACCCGTCGGGCGCGAGCGTCACCTCCCAACGCCGCCGCACCACCACCGGCGAGCGGCCGACCGCCTCCCCCACGATCCGGTCCCCCTGGCGCGTGACGCGCTCGACGGACGTGGTGTCGCTCCCGAGCGTTGCGACGAAGCCCCAGGACTCGGCGGGCTCCGGTCGGCAGGACAGGGCGGCGAGGGTGGCGAGCAGCAAAGTGACGACGCGGCGGGATGTGGATGGCATGATCGCCCGGGATGAGTGTGGGGGTGCTCGGGATCGGCTGCAGGAAGCACTACGGTCCCGGGCATCGAAAGGATGCGGTCGCCCAACGGATAGGCCCGGGTCTTCGACCCGGGCCTTGTCAATACGACAGAGAGCTCGCCGCCTTTCCGCGGCTGAAGCCGCGGCTCGGCAACTGCCGCTGAAGCGGCCGGATCCTGATTGCCCTCGAGCATCGCGGCCCCTGCAACACTCGGAGCCTGCGTCGCTTCAGCGACGGCCAGCCGAGCCGCGGCTTCAGCCGTGGGGGCGCGAAGCCGCAATCCTGTCAGGAAGTTCCCCCTCTCCGTTTCACGGAGAGGGGGACAGGGGGTGAGGGCCCGGTACCTCGATCATCACCACATCCGAATTCTCCCGCACCCGCTCGAACACCAGCCGCTTGCCGTCGGGCGACACATCGAAGCGCCGGAGCGACTCCCCCGGCCGGAGGCGCGTCAGCCGCCGCCGCCCTCCCGTCGCGACGTTCAGCAGCCAGAAGTCCTGCCGCCGGAATCCGCCGAGCTTCACCACCACCTCCCTGCCGCCGGGCAGGAACCGGTAGCTGTCCCCGACGCGATCCACCGTGAGCGACGGGAGCGGAAACGGCGCGCCCTCCGGCGTGACCGCCCTGAGCGGGGCGCTCCGCGCCCTCGGCGCTCCCGAATAGAGGATGAAACGCCCGTCGGGAGACCAGACTGGATTCGACGACACCGAGTCCACCAGCCGTACCGGCACGCTGCCGTCCATCGGGACCTTGAACACCCGCACCCCCGCGCCCACCCGCGCCGCCACCGCGATCCAGCGCCCATCCGGCGACCACGACGCCGCCCCGCGCACGTCGAGCGACTCCGCCACGCTCCTCCCGCCGGAACCGTCGCGCGCCGTGCAGTGGAGCGTCGTGCGGCCGCCCCGACGGAGCGGAACGCACATCGTCCTGCCATCCGGGGATATCGCGACCGCACCCGCGACCGCGCCCTCCCCCGGCTTCCAGACCTCCCCCGCATCACCCGCCGAGTCCCGCCACACCCCATCGGCCCCGCCCCGCGATGCGAGATAGAGGAGTGACGAGTCGGGGGCAAAGCGCGGGGCGGCGGCGCGGGCGGTCGGCAACGCGAGGCGCACGGAGCCTTCCTCCCCGACGATGCCACTTCCGATCGGCACGCTCCAGAGCTCCACGGCGGGGTTCGACACGGTCGCCACCAGCCGCCGCGCTCCGTCCGTGTCTGCTGCTCCCGCCGCGACCGACATGTAGTGCTCCACCCCGGTGCTCAACCGGACCGCCACCCGATCCTCGAGGTCCATCGCATAGAGCCACGGTCCCGTCCCGTCCGCCGCGGTCGCCGTATAGAGGAGCGAGCGCTCGTCCATCACGACGGGATACGCCACTCGCGAATCGTGGTGCGTGATCCGCTCCGCCTCTCCTCCGCCCGCCGGGATGCGCCAGATATCCATCTCGTCGGGCGGGACACCGTGGGTGAAGTAGATGAACCGCCCATCGGGCGACCAGCTCAGGTGATGCGAATGGAGGCCCGGATCGCCGATGAAGATCCGCCGGGGATCGGTGCCGTCGCGCCGCGCGACGTAGATGGGATCGCCCGGTGTCGTCTCGTGGTAG
>DASTYH010000043.1:0-9177 GCA_035765075.1 Gemmatimonadales bacterium | reverse complement strand
TTGGCGCCCCCATCGAGCACCAGGACGGGATCGTCGGCGGTGGGAAAGAGTGTGGCGACGGAGGCGCGCTCCACGCCCTCGTGGAGGCCGAGCATGATGGTCGACGCGGCCAGCACCGCCCCGGTATTGCCGGCGGAGACGAAAGCGTCGGCCTCACCCGATTTCTGGAGGCCGAGGCCGACGACGATGCTGGAATCCCGCTTGGCGCGGACCGCGGCGAGGGGCTTTTCCGCCATCCCGATGACCTCGGAGGCCGCGCGGATTTCGATCCGGCTGCGGTCCACTCCGGGGTGACGGGCGAGCTCGGCCTCGATGGTCTCGGGGCGGCCCACCAGCAGGATCATCGCATCGGGATGGTCGGCCAGCGCGAGCAGGCTTCCCTCGACCTCGGCTTGGGGCGCGTTATCGCCCCCCATCGCGTCTACGGCGACGCGAATCACCGCTAGTTGTCCTCGACCTCAACCTGCTTCTTCCCGCGGTAGTACCCGCAGGAATCGCACACGCGGTGCGAAAGCTTCGGCGAGCCGCAGCGGGGACAGGCCTGGGGAGCCATGCCCGCGGCGGAATGGTGACCGCGGCGGAGCCGCTTGCGGGATTTCGAGGTACGACGCTTGGGGACCGCCATGTGTTCCTCAGACAGGTTCGGCGGACCCGGCGCATGCGCACGGGCCCGCATTCAGATCTGCGCCGCACCTCGGGCACAGTCCAGCACAGTCCTCGCGGCAGAGCACCAGCGCCGGTGCCGCGAGTGCCAGCTCCTCCCGCACCGCCTCGGTCACGTCCACGTGCGTGGCGTCCTCGGCCAGCGGATACACGCTCGGATCGTCGGTGGCGTCCGCATCGCCGCTGAAGAGGACGTCCACGTCGGCGTCCACCTCCCGCCAGACAGGCGCGAGACACCGGCGGCAGTCGGTCAGGACCGTAGCCCGGATCCGCCCCCGCCAGAGATACTCCGCGTCCCCCGTCTCCTGGAGCCGCCCTTCCACCACCACCGGACCTTCGAGCTCGAGACCGAGCCCCTCGAGCGCCGGCGCACCCGCCGGAATCTCCCCGGTGGTGTCGACCGGACCCCTGAGGAGATCCCGGATGTCAATCCGCAGCATAGCCGTTTAATGTAACTCTGACAACGACTTCGTGGAAGTAGGGCGGCGTGGCCGAGACCCCGTTCCTACTTCGCCCAGAGCCCTGCCAGTTCCCCCTCCGGAAAGAAGAAGGCGATCTCACGGTCGGCGTTCTCATCGCTGTCGGAGCCGTGGACGGCGTTCCGGCCCTTCGACTCGGCGTAGAGCTTCCGGATGGTCCCCTCCGCGGCCTCGGCGGGGTCGGTCGCACCGATCACCTGGCTGTAATGGAACTCGGCGTTCTCCCGCTCCAGCGCCAGCGGGAGGCAGGGACCGCTCGTCATGAAGCGGACCAGCTCCTCGTAGAACGGGCGGCCGCGGTGCACCTCGTAGAAGGCCCCTGCCTCCCCGGCGGAAAGCCGGACGAGCCGGGCCGCCCGGACGGCGAACCCCTCCCGTTCCAGGTGCGCCAGGATGGCGCCGAGCTTTCCCCCGGCGACGGCGTCCGGCTTGATGATCGCGAGCGTACGGTTTCCAGCCACACGTTCCTCCGGAGAATGGGGGCAGGCGTCGCGCCTGCCGGCTAGCCGAGCGCCTTCCGCACGAGCTCGACGACGTCGACGGGCCGCTTCATGACGGCGACCCCGGCCGACTCGAACGCCGCCATCTTTTCCTCCGCGGTGCCGCTCGAGCCCGAGATGATGGCGCCGGCGTGACCCATGCGCCGTCCCTTCGGGGCGGTCTGGCCGGCGATGAAGCCGACCACCGGCTTGGTGACGTAGTCACGGACGAACTCGGCCGCGCTCTGCTCGTCGGTGCCGCCGATCTCGCCCATCATGACGATGGCGTCCGTCTTCGGGTCGTCCTGGAAGGCACGGAGGCAATCGATGAAGTTGTTGCCGATGATCGGGTCGCCGCCGATCCCGACACAGGTGCTCTGCCCGATGCCGTGGCGCGTGAGGTGGTTCACGACCTCGTAGGTGAGCGTGCCGCTCCGGGAGACCAGCCCCACGCGGCCGGGCGCGCAGATGTTGCCCGGGATGATCCCCACCTTCGATTCGCCCGGCGTGATGAGGCCGGGACAATTGGGGCCGAGCAGCCGGGAGCCGCGCGCGCGCACATAGGGCATGACGCGCGTCATGTCCATCACCGGGACGCCCTCGGTGATGCAGACGATGAAGGCGATCCCGGCATCGGCCGCCTCGTAGATGGCGCCGGCGGCGCCGGCGGGCGGCACGTAGATCACGGAGGTGTTGGCGCCGGTCTCCCGGACCGCGTCCGCGACCGTATTGAAGACCGGGACCTTCTCGTCGAAGCGCTGGCCGCCCTTCCCCGGGGTGACCCCGGCGACGACCTGGGTACCGTACTCGATCATCTGGCGCGTATGGAACGAGCCGTCGCGCCCGGTGATCCCCTGCACGACGAGCCGGGTGTTCCGGTCGATGAAGATGCTCACGCGGCCTCCTTCGCGAGGGCAACGACCTTCTCCACGGCCTGGTCCATGTCGCTGAGCGCCGTCATGCCGACGCCCTCGAGGATGCGGAACGCTTCCTTCTCGTTGGTCCCGGTGAGCCGGATGACGATCGGCACGTTCACCTTGAATTCCTTCGTGGCGGCGACGATGCCGTTGGCGACGTCGTCGGTGCGCGTGATCCCGCCGAAGATGTTGAAGAGGATGGCCTTGACGTTGGGATCACGGGTGATGATCCGCAGGGCGTTGACCACCTTCTCGGGGTTGGAGCTGCCGCCGATGTCGAGGAAGTTGGCCGGCTCCCCGCCGTAGTACTTCACGAGGTCCATCGTGGCCATGGCGAGCCCCGCGCCGTTCACGACGCACCCGACGTTCCCATCGAGCTTGATGAACGTGAGGTTCGCCTTGCGCGCCGCCACCTCGCTCGGCTCCTCCGCCGACTCGTCGCGAAGCGCGGCGAGATCGGGTCGCCGGTCGAGCTCGTTGTCGTCGATCGAGATCTTGGCGTCGAGCGCGAGCACCCGGCCGTCCGGCGTGGTGACGAGGGGGTTGATCTCCGCCAGCGACGCGCCGTTGGCGGTGAACACCCGGTAGAGCTGCTCCATGATCTTCGCCGCCGTGCGGACCTGGGCGAAGTCCTGATAGAGCGTGAACGCGAGGGAGAGCGCCTGATGCGGGAGGAGGCCGTACACCGGGTCCACCGCGAGGCGCGTGATCTTCTCCGGCGTCGTGGCCGCTACCTCCTCGATGTCCACGCCGCCGGCGGAGCTCACCATGAAGACCGGCCGCTGGGTGCCGCGATCCATGATGAGGCCGACATACGCTTCGGTGGCGATCTCCGCGGCCGGCACGACCAGGACCTTCTGCACGACGAGCCCCTTGATCGTCATCCCGAGGATCGCTTCGGCGTGGCGGCGCGCCTCGGCCGGATCCTTGGCGAGCTTCACGCCGCCCGCCTTGCCGCGCCCGCCGGCGTGGACCTGCGCCTTCACCACGACGGTCCCGCCGAGACTCGCGGCGAGCTGCTCCGCCTCCGCGGGCGTCGCGGCCACGCCGCCGTCGAACATCGGGACGCCCGCGGCCTTCAGCAGGTCGCGCGCCTGGTACTCGTGCAGATTCACGGTTCCCTCACTATGGTCGTGCCCGTTTCGCCGCGCAGGGCGGCCGGGCCGTCGGAAAGTCGCGCGATCACCGCGCGTGCACCACCGGAGCGGACGAAGCCCGCCGCGGCCTGAACCTTCGGCTTCATGCTGCCGGCCGCGACGTCGCCGGAGGCGAGCAGGGCGTCGGCCTCCGCGAGCGACAGGCGCCGGAGCGGACGCGCCGCCGGCGTTCCCCAGTCCGCGTACACGGCGTCCACGTCGGTCAGGATCATCAGGACCTCGGCATCGAGCGCCCGGGCCAGGATGGCGGCCACGAGGTCCTTGTCCACCACCGCGTCGATGCCCTCGAGTCCGAGGGCGGGATCCCGGTAGACCGGGGGGCCCCCGCCACCGGCGGCCACGACGATCACGCCTTCCCGTACCAGGCGGAGCACGAGGGGCGCTTCGACGATCCCCTCCGGCAGCGGACTCGCCGCCAGGCGCCGCCAATGCCCCGCGCCGTCCCGTCCCACCGCCACGCCCCGTTCCGCGAGCGCGGCGGCGCGATCCGGTGGCAGCTCGTGACCGATCGGCTTCGAGGGAGTGGCGAGCGCCGGATCCGCGGGATCGACGAGCGTCTGCGTGACGACCGTCGCGACGGGCCGGTCCACGCCGGCGCGTGCCAGCGCGTTCTGCAGCGACTGCTGCAGCATGTAGCCGATCCACCCTGCCGTCCCCGCCACGAGGACGCCGAGGGGCAGCGGCTGGACCGCCCCGCGCGCGAGCTCGTTGCGCACGAGCTCATCGCCGACCTGCGGTCCGTTGCCATGCACGATCGCGATGTGCCACCCGTCGCGCGCGAGCTCCACGATCGGCGCCACACTCTCGCGCGCGTGGCGGAACTGGTTTGCGATCGTCGCCGGCTCATCCGCCCGCGCGAGGGCGTTCCCGCCAAGGGCCAGCACCGCCGTGCGCGTCAGCATCGCTCAGTCCCGGGGGCGAAAAAGCGTAGCAAGGTAGCCGTGCCCGCACGCGGGGAGCAAGGCGACGACGGGGCTCATTCCGGCTCCGCCTGGAGCACGCGCCGGAGCGCATCGAAGGCGCGTCCGAAGGCCGCCCAGTCACTCTGCCGGAGCGCCTCGTCCGCGAGTCGCATCCAGTGCCGGGCCTCCGGCAGCGTCCCCGACGCCGCGCCCGGCGGGGCCGGCGCCGTGGCCCCGCGCAGGTTCTCCCACGCCTCCGGGAGCGTGCGCGCGGCGCCGAGCCGGCGGCCCGTGGCCACGGTCACCCACACGATCGCCGGGCGTGCCCCCTCCCGCGCCGCGGTATGCACCTGGAAGGCACCGATGCCCTCGGGAGACTGCCAGAAGGAGACGTCGGAGGTTCGAAGGGTGCCGCCCGCCGCCACGACGGAATCCTCGACCGGCGCGAAGGTGGCGAAGCGGGCCCAGCGTCGCTCGAGGGCACGTGGCGACAGAAGGCCCGTCCGAATCGGGACAAGCCGGAGCGCCTCCTCCGATGCGCCGGTGAGGAGCGCCGTCGTCGTTCCTGCGTCGGCGTCCGTGAACGCCGCCACCAGGAGCGGTGAGCCCCCCGAATCCCACCCTGCGCGTACGGCGGGCGCCCCGCCCCGCCCCGCGGAGAGGCGCCCCGGACCATCGGGTCGGGCAGCGAGCACCTCGGCCTGCACCGCAAAGAGCTCCGGCGGATAGCCCACGATCCCGGCATACTCGGGTGGGACCCCGCCGGCCTCGATCAGACCCTCGCTGATGGCGGCCCACGCCGCGGCGAGCGGATCGTTCTCGTCCCGCTGATAGATGCGCGTCGTGCCGGAGCGCGCATCCACCACGCCGACGAAGCTCGCGCGCACGAGGCCCGCGCGGCCGCCGCGCCACGCGACGGGATCGACGAGGGGGTACCCCTCGGCGCTCAGGTACCCGTCCACCACCCAGAGCACCTGATCGTCGAGGAGACGGGCGCGCGCGCTCGACCAGGACGCAAAGGGGGCGAGCGCCGCCAGGCGCCGCTCCGGCGCGAGCGACCAGTCTACGCGCGCCTGGGCCGGGAGCGGACCGAGCAGCTCCCCCGCCTGCAGCGCCCAGGCGAGTGCGACCTGCCGAAGCGGGGAGTCGATGGAAACCCCCCGCCCTCCCGTCCGCAGCACGAGTCGCGGTGCGCCGGGCCGCGCGGCATCCGCCGGGAGGGCCGCCGATGGATACGGCGTGGGATAGCTGAGCGAATCGCCGGCGCGGTGAAAGAGCGGGCTCCCCGCGCCGGTGGCCCGGTCGACGCCGACGGCCACGACTTCGGCATTCCGTCCTTCACCGCCGGTGAGCACGAGCCACGCGCCCCGCTCCGACTCGCCCGTGCGCACCGACCCCGCGTCGACGGTGATGACCTCGGTCCCCGCGGGGAACGCGCGCCGCACCGCCTCGGCTTCGAAGAGCGGCGCGGGGAGGAGCCGCGGCGCCGGGAGGGTGTCGATCCCGGCGAGATCGAAGGCGTGCGCCTGCAGCGCGCGCATGGTCGAATCGGGGGCGGGCGCCCCCCGCTCGGCAGGGACGACGAGCGGCGCGAGCCGGCGGCCACCGACGCTCGCGACGAGCAGGATCGCCCAGGCCGCTGCCGCGAGCGCATGGCGTGGCTGGAGCGCCCAGAGCGCCGAGATCGCCGCGACCATCAGGGCGGTGCCGATGAGCGCGGGGGCGATGATCGTGGCCCGGTGAAACTCGCCGAGCGCCGGCACGCCCCCCGCGCTGGCGACCAGCTCGAACGGCTCGAGGGCGTACCCCCAGGCGAGCACGAGCGCGAGCGCCACGAGCAGCCACCCCAGGTGGGCGCGCGCGTAATCACTGATGGCCGGCCGTTTCCGCTCGAACCGAAGCGCGCCGATGACACCGTAGAGGCTGGCGATCACGATGGTGGCGAGCACGACGAGCCGGAACGCAAAGGCGTGGAGCAGCTGCCAGAGCGGGAGCTGCGCCAGGTACAATCCGGTATCGCGCCCGAGGAGCGGCTCGACGACACCGGTCGTCACGCCCCGCCAGGCGAGGGCCACCGTGGCCCACGCCGCGGACGTGTCGAGACCAAGCAGCAGCCCGAGGAGCACGCCGGCGGCGACGGCGAAGCCGAGCAGCACATCGGTGCGGACCGCCTCGCGGAACTCGAGGTTGCCCACATGCCGGGGGATCTGCACCGAGCTCACGGCGCGGACGACGATGATCAGGTGGCCGGTGAACCACCCGGTCGCGAGGACGACCGCCGCGGCGTCGAGGCTCAGGCGAAGGAGGTGGACGCTGGCGAGGAAGGAGGCCGCGGTCGGCGAGAACTGGCGTGCCCACCAGCGCTCGGCGAGGAAGGCGGCGGTCCAGCGCCCGGCGAAGAGCAGGAAGATGGCGAGCGCGATGACCGCGAGCAGCGCGCGCCGGCGGGCGGTCACGTCAGGCGTGGACTCCCTGGCCGGCCAGCCACCCCATGACTTCGGCCTGGTACGCCTCGAGGGCCGCCCGGCGCTTCGCCTCGAAGCGCAGCACGATGACCGGCTGGGTGTTGGACGCGCGGACCAGGCCCCACCCCTCGGGAAAGGTCATGCGCACGCCGTCGATCGTGTTGACCGGGTAGCGCTCCGCGAAGTGCTTCGCGGCACGGGCGACGAGTGCGAATTTCTCGTCGTCGGGGCAATCCACGCGCAGCTCCGGGGTGGCGAACGTCGTGGGCAGGTCGGCAAGGAGTGCCGCGAGGCCCGACGCCCCGCGCGACACGATCTCGAGCAGGCGGGCGGCAGCGAAGAGAGCGTCGTCGAAACCGTAATAATCGCCGCCGAAGAAGATGTGGCCGCTCATCTCGCCGGCGAGCGGCGCCTCCAGCTCCTTCATGCGTGCCTTGATGAGCGAGTGCCCGGTCTTCCACATCTCCGGTACCGCCCCCGCCTTCCGCAGCGCCTCGGGCAGCACCTCGGAGCACTTCACATCGAAGATCACCGGGGTGCCGGGCCCGAAGCGGCGCACCGCGTCCCGTCCGAAGATCACGAGCAGCTGATCCCCGAAGATGATCCGCCCGGTCTCGTCCACCGCCCCGATGCGGTCGCCATCGCCATCGAACGCGATGCCCAGCTCCGCGCCGGTCCGCCGGACCTCCGCCTGGAGGTCGACGAGATTGGCGGGCACGGTGGGGTCGGGATGGTGGTTCGGGAAGGTCCCGTCCGACTCGCAGAAGAGCGCCGCGACCTCGGCGCCAAGGGCGCGGAGCGTCTCGACGGCGATCAGGCTCGAGACGCCGTTGCCGCAGTCGACGACGACGCGCACCGGACGCGCGAGGGTATTCCGCGCGACGATCGCCTCGCGATAGCGCCGGAGCACCGAGGAGTCCGCCGTTTCGTGCCCCTCGCCGCTCCGCCACCGCTCGGTGGCGATCGTCTCCCAGAGTGCCTGGATCGCCTCGCCGTGCAGCGAGTCGCCGCCGAGGACCATCTTGAAACCGTTGAACTCCGGCGGGTTGTGCGAGCCGGTGACCTGGAGTCCGCCATCGGTGCCGAGCGCCTCCACGGCAAAGTAGAGCGCCGGGGTCGGGACCATGCCGATGTCGATCGCGGTGCCGCCGGCGTCCACGATTCCCTGCCGGATGGCCGCCGCCAGCGATTCGCCGGAAGGGCGGTTGTCCCGTCCCACCGCCAGCTTCGGCGCGCGGTCGAGAAGATCCCAGCCGGCACTCGCATAGGCACGCCCGAGCGCGCGCGCGAACCCGGGCGTGAGCTGCTCGCCGACGATGCCGCGAACGTCGTACTCGCGGAAGACCGTCCTCGGAACGTTCATGGACTGCCGGCCAGTCCGAGCGTCCGCACCAGCGTATTGGCGCTCCGGAGCGTCGCGTCGATGGTCTCCGCCGGAAGGACGCCGAGCACGACGACCGCGACGAGGCAGATCGCCACCACGGCGGCGCCCGCGGCGGAGAGGCCGAGGTTCGCGTAGCCGGGGGCGGCCGGGGCGGGCCGCATGTACATGGACATGATCACCGGCAGGTAATAGCCCGCGGAGATCACGCTCGTGATCACCAGCACGATGGGAAGGATGTAGTGCGACTCGGCCACGAGCGACTGGAGGATGTACCACTTGCCGATGAAGCCGATCGTACCGGGGAAACCCAGGAGCGAAAGCATGCAGACGGCGAGGCCGAGCGCGGTCCATGGGCGCGCCGTGGCGAGCCCCGCGACGTCCTCGAACCGGACGTCCCGCTCCCCTTCCCGCCCGAGCGATGCCAGGAGCGCGAATGCCGCCAGCGTGGTGAGCGAGTACGCCAGGAGATAGAACAGCACGGCCGCCGCGCTGAGGCGGGTGCCGGGCCAGATCGCGGCGAGGAGATAGCCGGCGTGCGCCACCGAGCTGTACGCCAGCATCCGCTTGAGCGTCCGCTGGGCAAGGGCGACGAGGTTTCCGACGATCATGGTCGCCACGGCGAGAACGCCGATCACCGGCTGCCAGTACTGCTCGTAGGCCGGAAAGACCTCGAACAGCATCCGCACCAGTGCCGCGAACGCCGCGATCTTGACGCCGGTGGCCATGAAGCC